>CAJQJX010000034.1 GCA_905478795.1 uncultured Flavobacteriales bacterium | reverse complement strand
ATGCTGCGTTCAATGCTGGTGCACCATAGTTCAGGGTCAAGGCATTGGAAGTTCCCGCTGATGTGGTCGCCGTGACTTCTACTGAACCAGAACCCTCCGGCATCGTGAAGTTGACCTCAGTGGCTGTACTGCTGGACACCGAGACAGCTCCGCCATCTACACTGACTGTCGCATCGCACAAATTCGAACCAGAGAGAGAAACCAGCGCGCCACCCATGCAGGACAAACCTGAAGATGGCGATGCTGCGCTCAAAGCAGGTGATCCAATACACTCTTCGGCATCATCACAAATGCCATTTTCATTGACATCCTCTGCGCAACTGCCATTGCATTCACCAATGGCATCGACCGTACCCACACAGTCGTCCACTTCGTCGCACACCTGATCCTCGTCCGCATCGTTCAAACAATCGCCCAAGCAGTCCTCGTAGAGTTCTGGGTACGTGCAATCTTCAGGGGTGAATTGGCAAGCGTTTTCAAGAGACAGTGTCGCTGTAGCAGCTTCACCTCCATTTGGGAAATACTGAACATTCAAGGTGCCCCCCAAAACTCCATCTGTCGTGAGCTGGGCCAACAATACACGGTTGTTTTCATCAGGGAAGCCATTGGCATCGCCGTTGAAGATGTACCAAATACCTCCCACCAAATCATTGATGATGATGTCAGTGCCCGCCACACCGCTGCCTGGATCAAAAGCTGCGATCCAGTCTTGGCTTGGAGAAGGCACCAAAGTGGGATTGGATTCACCGTCCACTGCGCTGGCAGTCTCAGACAGCCCGATGGTGACATAACTGTCGTAAATCAACTCAGGAAAGTTCCCAAAAAGCAAGGGGTTCTGGGCCTGTGCTGAGGCCCCACCGAGCGCGTTTTGATAGAAGTCGGTGGTCGTGGTCAGCGTGAGCGGGGTGGCCTCATTGCCGAATACCGACGTCACAAAATCAGTGGATGATTCTGCTTGAAAATACACCCTGTAGGTGGTCAATCCGTCCAAATCGCCCGTCTCATGAACTGCTACAGTCTCAATCAAAAGACACGGAGCATTTAAAACCCCGCCGTCAGAGGCAGGGTTGTAGTTGCACGCATTGGGGTCCGAGCAGTTCTGCGCAGCGACGTTGCTGAACGAACAACAGGCCACCAACATGGTAAAGGCCGAAAGTATCAAGTGCTTCATCATCAATGAATAAGGTGCTATGAATATAAAGCAACCTTGACGCATACTCTCAACGCCCGCAAAGTGTTACACCTCTAGGAAACTTCTTACTTTTTTGAGGCTCGGCCTACTGCTCTCAACTTAAGAGAACGCGAAACTCAGCCTCACTCAGGACGGTGACCTTGAGCCTTTCGGCCTTCTCCCTTTTTGAGGGGCCCATTTTGTCTCCAGCCAGCAGATAATCGGTCTTGCCAGAAACGCCTCCGAGCAGCCGACCACCATGCTGCTCTACCATTCGCTTCAATTCGTCCCTCGGCACGGAAAACACACCGCTCACCACAAAGCTTTTTCCAGCCAAAACTTGGCTCACAGAAGTGTCCTCCAACTCGACAACCTGGAACTGTAATCCGCTGTTTTTCAAGCCCTCAACGCGGGCTCTATTGGCTTCTTGAGCAAACCAATCCACCACTGCCTCTGCAATGACCGGGCCCACGACATCCAGCTCCAACAGCGCTTCCTCAGAGGCCTCAATCAAAGATTCAAGCGAACCAAAGTGCCGGGCCAACCTCTTGGCCACCGTCTCTCCCACATGCCGGATTCCCAAACCGAACAGCACCCGCTCAAAGGGAATTTGCTTCGATGCCTCTATTCCGGCGAGCAAGTTGCCTGCCCTTTTTTCACCCATTCTGTCCAAAGTCAATAGCGCTGACATCTCCAATTGATAGAGGTCGGCTACATCTCGAATCAGTCCAGCACTCCAAAGCTGCTCTACACCTTCTGACCCTAATCCGTCAATGTTCATGGCACGACGCGAAGCAAAGTGTTCAATCCGGCCTTTTATCTGCTCGGGGCATCCGGCTGCATTGGGGCAATAGTGACGCGCCTCGTCCTCCGCCCTCACCAGTGGTGTCTGGCAATCCGGACAAGCCGTCGCGTAAACATGCGGCATGGAATCTTGTGGCCGATCTTCCAAGACCACTCCCACCACTTTGGGAATGATCTCTCCGCCCTTTTCAACACGGACCATGTCCCCTTCTCGGATGTCGAGCATGGCAATCTGGTCGGCATTGTGGAGGGATGCTTTCTGAACCGTCGTCCCGGCAATGGGAACGGGCTCCAAATGGGCCACAGGCGTCACCGCACCCGTTCTTCCGATTTGATACGCAATGCGCAAGAGGCGGGTCAAACCCTGCTCGGTTTCGAATTTGAACGCCAGAGCCCAACGCGGTGCCTTGGCCGTTGAACCCAATGTCTTCCGTTGGCTGTGCTGATCCACTTTGAGCACCACGCCATCAATGGCAAAAGGCAGGCCGTGTCGCGCCGAATCCCAGTGCGCCAAAAACGCCATGACCTCGTCCACATTTTGCGCCACTTCAAAGGCTCGGCTCAATACCAAAGGCGTCTTGAACCCCCACTGGACTGCGGCATGCACCCCATCGCTGTGCCCTTGAACACCCCACTGATCTGGGGTTTCAAGCTGTATGTCATACAGGAAGCAATCGAGCCCCCTTTTGGCGACCTCTCCACTGTCCTGCAACTTGAGGCTTCCAGCTGCGGTGTTACGAGGGTTGGCAAACAGCTTCTCCCCCTTCTCTTTCTTTTTAGAATTGAGTGCTTCAAATGCAGCAAATGGCAGAATAATCTCGCCCCTCACTTCCACTTTTTCTGGAGCGGATTCCGGGAGTGACAAGGGAATGGAACGGATCGTTCGCACGTTTTTGGTGATGTCTTCGCCCACTGTACCGTCTCCTCTGGTCAAAGCGCGTACCAGCCGCCTTTGCTCATATTGAAGCGCAATGGCGACTCCGTCGTATTTCAATTCGCAGGTAAAGCTGGTCTCCCCAGCGGACTCGCGGTGGATGCGGTCCGCCCACTCTTCTACTTCCTCTCTGCTGTAGCTGTTGGCGAGGGACAGCATGGGACGGCTGTGAGAGACCTTTTCGAATTGATCCGTAAAACCTCCGCCCACGCGTTGGGAAGGACTGTTGGGATCAAACAGGTCAGGCCTGGCAGATTCGAGCAACACCAGTTCTGACAGCAGCGCATCGAACTCGCGGTCGGCGATGGTCGGCGCAGCCAGCACGTAGTAACGGTGGTTGTGTTCGTGGAGGGTGCGGCGCAGCTCCTTGATGCGTTGCTCTTCCTGCATGGTTTTCCTGTTCAATGTCGCTTGAGGCGAACTGCCCGTTCGGCGCCTTGAAGGTCGCAGAGGACCTCCGTTTCCGCCGCCTCGAGTTGCCAACAATCGGCCACTTGGAGCGTGAATTTCGAATGGCATTCGGCCACCATCACCCCATTGGGGGCGAGGTGTGTAAGCGCTCCTTGCTTCAATGCCGCGTAAAAGCGCAAGGGGTCATGGTCGGGGACGAACAGTGCCATGGCGGGCTCATGCTCGGTCACCAAAGCGTCCATTTCGCTGTATTCAGACTCGGGGATATACGGTGGATTGCTGATGATTCCATCGAACATGGCCGGCCAAGGGCCCCAAGCGCCATCGAGCGCGTCGCCTTGAGCCCAATGGACCTCTAACCCCAGCGCAGCCGCATTTTGACGGGCCAAATCCAACGCTGCCTCGGAAAGGTCGCCCCCCCATACTTCCCAATGCGGTCGGGCCGCCTTGATGGCCAAGGCCACGCACCCTGTGCCTGTCCCTACATCCAAAACACGGATGGGAGTGCCCGGAGTGCTGGGCAATATGTCCCGCATACCCTCCAGCAGCCATTCCACGACCTCTTCTGTTTCGGGCCGCGGCACCAAGGCCGCCGGGCTGCAGAAAATCCTGAGTCCTCTAAAGTCGGTCCAACCCACCACATGCTGCACGGGTTCCCCTGCAATGACACGGTCCATCCAGCCCGCCATGCGGTCCAATTCGCCTTCATCGTACTGGCGTTCCACCACTTCCAACATGGAGCGACTTCGGTCATCGATTCCCGCTACAATTCGATCGGCCAAAGCCCGGCACTCCCGCTCTGTCGCTTGCGCAGTGGACAGCCCCGCCTGCAAAGCTTCGCCTAACCATCGCCGAACGGAACGGTCCCTATTGTCCTTGGGGAAATCCGACCAGCGGCGCATGAATGACCTTCAGGCGATGTTCCGTGCGATCAACTCTGCAGTCGCCGGGTTGGTGGCCAATGGAATGTTGTACACGTCACAAAGACGGAGCAACATATTGATGTCCGGCTCGTGCGGATGCTTTCCCATCGGGTCTCTAAAAAAGATGACGCCCGCCACCTTGCCTTCGGTGATTCGGGAGGCGATTTGGGCATCCCCTCCTCTGGGTCCAGAGGCGACTGTCTCCACGTCAATCCCCTTCTCCTTGAGCTTACTGCCTGTGGTATGGGTGGCCAACGTCGGCACCTTTGAAAAGAACTCGCGGTTGTTGGAGACAAACTCGACGAGCTCGTCCTTTTTGCCATCGTGAGCGATCAGTGCGATGTATTTCATGCGTCTTTTTTGACGAAAACCTCAAAGCTCCAGGGCTCCCAGACTTCTTTACTGCTGGATTGATGGGCGAAGGTGGCCTTGTATCCATCGAGCCCTTCCGGTTGAAACTCTACAAGCTTGTCGCTCAGGTTGATGACCACCTTTACACTCGTTCCCTCAGATGCCCGCTCGAAGAAAAGCACATCCCCTTCTTGGACCAGTTGCACCGGACGGACGCCAAACTCGCCATTGAATAAAGGCGGATGACGGTGGTGCAAATCGTGCAGGATCCGGTAAAACGACATGGCGCGGTAATCACCCCAAGGAATGGTGTCCTTCTCGAAGAAGCGCAGGCGCTTGTTCATTTCGCTCTCCTGGCCGCCATATACCAAAGGCGTACCGAACAATGTTCCGCACATGACCGCCATGGCGCGATTGGCATCGCCATAACGTTCTGCAACCGTACCATTCCACGAGTTTTCGTCGTGGTTGGTGATGAAGTTCAAACGGTACGCAGATGCGGGGAACCGTTCAAATTCTCGGTTCAAATAATCCCGAACACTGTCGGCATTCATGCTGCCCTTGGCCACTTGATTGGTGATGTGGTGAAATTCCCACGCATAACTGGCATCAAAAGCGCGTCCATGGTGCTCGGGCTCCTCCGCCTCGGCCAGCATAAAGACCTCGGGTTCTTCCCGTTCCAACGTCCTTCTCACACGGTCCCAGAATGGCGTCGGCACCTTGCCCGCCACATCGCAGCGGTAGCCGTCGATATCGTGGTCTCGCACCCAAAACAGCATGGCGTCTTCCATGGCGGTATAGAGCCCATTTTCCGCCCCACGCTCCCAATCAAGTTGGGCCACATCGACCCAATCGGTGCCCGTTGGTGGCTGAATTTTACCTTCATCATCCAGCAAGTAATATCCCTGACCCTCAGTGGTTTCCGTCCATACCGCATCGAATGCAGTGTGGTTTGCAACCCAATCGATGATGACCTTCAATCCGTAATCATGGGCCATGTTTACAAAGGCGTCAAAATCTTGCCAAGTGCCATAGTCTGGGTTCAGGGCTTTGTAGTCGCGCACGCTGTATGGACTGCCCAAAGAAGCGCTGCCAGGTTGCACCAAGTAGTTGTCGCTGTTCTCTCCGCCTTTGCGGTTCACTTCTCCAATGGGGTGCACCGGCATGAGCCAGATCACATCCACGCCCAATTGTTTGATCCGTGCCAAGTCGAGCATCGCACTGCGCAGGTCGCCTTGCGGGGTGTGCTGGCGCACATTCATCTCGTAAATGACCGCGTTGCGCGACCACTCGGGATGAATGAGGGCATCCGAAGTATCGGTTCCATTCACCGCATGGGCTGAGGAAGAATCACGGTCAGCAGGTGCGTCTGAACAGGCCACCATCAGGAGTGTGGCCACACAAAAAGGAATCAAGCGGTACATGGGGCGAAGATATCTTCAGAAAAGGGTGGGCTGTGGCCCTCCATCGCCATCGGCAGAACTTTCGGGTTCTGACTTTTCCGAGGAGGGTGTTGCAGGGGGAGCGGCCGCGGAGGGCGCCTTGGGTTCAGGTTGAGGTGCAGGGGTAGATTCTTGGGGTTCTACCTCTGATTCAACCGGCGCTGGCGCTGTGACCGCCGCATCGGGTTGTTCGGGTTCGGCAGGGCCATTGTCGTTCGGGTTCGGCGTGTCTTCTAAACCCACCTTGGCACGGGGGTCCGCAGACAAACGCTTGCCCCGGGCCTTGACCCCTTTGACCGCAATGAATTCATTGAGGCTGAACCTCTGTTCACCCAAGTCTTTGGCTTTACACTTGATCACAGGAGCGCCGTGATCGGTAAAGAGCAGCATGGACGACCCTTCGGATTCACCGATAAACTCCATGGTCTTGCTCGAAGACTCAGCACAGAAGCGCTTGACATAAACGGCTTTCTTTTCTCCATCGCGGTGCACCACCGTGAGGGGCCGGTCAGAATGCCACTTGTCCAAGAAGATCATATCGTCCGGGAAATGCGTGCTCAATTCGGGCTTCACAAGCTCGTAGGCTCCGGAAGCCACAACAACCAGCAAGCGATCATCCGGCCCAAAAGCGCCTATCAATCTGCCCCTGCCCTCGCTGTTCAGGCGTTTGACGGCTTCATCGAACCACACTTTCCGGGCACCCAAAGTACTGGTACCCGCACTCTTGAGGTCTACCCTGCCTGTCACGGCATATTTGGTGGCGGTATTGCCCCCTGCAGCGCGTCCCTTAATGGCAATTTCAGCGAAATCCACATCGACCTTGAGCGACTTCAATCGCGGCATTCTGCTCAAGTGAATCGTCACCTGCTCGGCCTCGCCATTCAAATTGGCGCTAAACCACAAGACCTGGCTTCCCGGGGTGCCTTTCGTCAGGTGATAGACCTTGTCTCGGGTGATGGAAGTGACATGAAAACGCTTCACGAAGGTCCGTCCGCCTCCCGTCTTCTTGCCATCGCGGTACATCAAATTGTAGGTGGTGCGCTCATCGCCCCGCTTCCAAATGCCCACGTGCAGAATGTCCTTCCCAAAGAAGGCTTTGGTGCTGACTTTCGAAACCTGCATGGTTCCGTCTTTCCGAAACACAATGATGTCGGCAATGTCGGAGCAATCACAGATGTACTCGCCTTCACCTCGCGGCATGCCAATGCCCACAAACCCCTCCGTTAAGTCTGCATAAAGCTTGTGGTTGGCCACCGCCACTTTGGCGCTGTCGATGTTGCCAAACGTGCGCAAGGTGGTCCTGCGCTCCCGGCCTTTGCCGTATTTCTTTTTGAGCTGGCGGTACCATTCGATGGTATAGTCCGTCAAATGCTCCAGGTGGTTCTTGACCTCCTCTATCTCCACTTCCAAATTGGCAATCCGCTGGTCCGCTTTATCCGAGTCGAACTTGGAAATGCGCTTGATGCGGATTTCGGTCAAACGGGTGACGTCCTCATCGGTGACAGGGCGGATGAGGTGTTTGATGTGGGGCGCAAGCCCTTCGTGGATGGCCTGTAAAATGGCATCCCACGTTTCACACTCTTCGATGTCGCGGTAGATGCGCTTCTCGATGAAAATCTTCTCGAGCGAAGCAAAATGCCAGGACTCCTGAAGCTCTCCAAGTCGGATTTCCAGCTCTCGCCCAAGCAACATCTTCGTCCGGTCTGCACTGCGCTTGAGAATTTCCTTCACGCCCAAAAACACCGGGCGGTCGTTCTCAATCACACAGGCATTCGGGGCGATGCGCACTTCGCAATCGGTGAAAGCAAACAGGGCGTCAATGGTGCGGTCAGGGGAGACTCCGGACGCCAAGTGAATCATCACTTCAACAAACTCTGCGGTATTGTCTTCGACCCGCTTCACCTTGATCTTGCCCTTGTCGTTGGCCTTGAGGATGCTTTCAATCAAGGAAGTGGTGGTCACTCCATACGGGAGCTCCTCTACCACGAGGGTCTTGTTGTCTTCCTTGCGGATTTTGGCACGGACCCGAACGCGGCCTCCCCGCAGCCCGTCATTGTACAGTTCACAATCGGCCTCGCCACCTGCCGGAAAGTCGGGCAACAACTTGAAGCTGCGCCCTTTGAGATAGGCCACCGCACCGTCAATCAGCTCTATAAAGTTGTGGGGCAGCATTTTGCAGGCCAATCCCACGGCAATGCCCTCGGCGCCCTGCTGCAACAAGAGGGGGAACTTGACAGGCAGCGTTTCCGGCTCCTGGTTCCGCCCATCATAGCTGGCCAGCCAGTTGGTCGTTTTGGGATTGAACAGGGCCTCCTTGGCAAACGTGCTCAACCGCGTCTCGATGTAACGCGGTGCCGCAGCGCGGTCTCCTGTGGCGACGTTGCCCCAGTTTCCCTGACAGTCGAGCACGAGTTCGCGCTGACCGATTTGAACCATGGCGTCTCCAATGCTGGCGTCACCATGGGGGTGAAACTTCATGGTATTGCCGATGGCATTGGCCACCTTGTGGAACCTGCCGTCTTCCAGCTCTCGCAGCGAATGAAGAATGCGGCGTTGAACGGGCTTTAGGCCGTCGTGTAAGTGCGGAACAGCGCGTTCGAGGATAACGTATGACGCATAGTCCAAGAAATACTCGTTGTACATCCCCTTGATCCGGATGACCTGCTCCATGTCCCCTGTGCCACCGTCGGCACCTTCTCCAGTCTCCTTCTCGGCGTCAATGGCATCGCCATCTGCGTCCTCGGCCGATGGGGCCGCACCATCATTGGTGGCCCCTTGATTGTTTTCTTCGGGCTTCTCGCCATCCTGTTCGTCCCGCTCCTCGGGACCTTGGGCTTCCTCAATCATGCCGCTTCCGTGGTTTCAGTCGGTTCGTCCGGGTCTTTTTCGACACGGAGGTTGTCAATGATGAAACGCTGGCGATCAGGGGTGTTCTTGCCCATAAAGAAAGACAGCATGTCATCGAGTTGGTGCTCGCCTCCGAGGTCTACAGGATCAAGGCGAATGTCTTCTCCAATGAAATGAGAAAATTCATCGGGACTGATCTCACCCAATCCCTTGAATCGTGTGATTTCGGGCTTGGGGCCCAGCGCTGAAATGGCGCTCAGGCGCTCCTCCTCGGAATAACAATACCGGGTTTCTTTCTTGTTCCGCACCCGGAAGAGCGGTGTTTGCAATACATACAGATGTCCCTTTCTGACCAGGTCAGGAAAGAACTGCAAGAAGAAGGTCATGAGCAGGATGCGGATGTGCATGCCATCCACGTCGGCATCTGTCGCGATGATCACCTGGTTGTAGCGCAGCCCATCCAATCCGTCCTCGATGTCAAGGGCCGCTTGCAAAAGGTTGAACTCTTCGTTCTCATAGACCACCTTTTTAGTTAGCCCGTAACAATTCAGCGGCTTGCCCTTCAGAGAGAATACCGCTTGTGTATTGACATCCCGGGCCTTGGTGATGCTGCCCGATGCGCTATCGCCCTCTGTGATGAAGAGCATAGACTCTTCTGCGCGGTCGTGCTTCTTGGTGAGGTGCACCCGGCAATCCCGGAGTTTTTTGTTGTGCAGGCTGGCTTTTTTGGCCCGTTCTCTGGCCAACTTCTTAATGCCTGCAAGGTCCTTGCGTTCCTTCTCGCTTTGCAAGATGCGCTTGAGCAACGCGGTGGCCGTATCCGGATTGCGGTGCAAGTGATTGGCGAGCTCCACCTTCAAGAAGTCATACACAAAGGAGCGCATGCTGGTTCCTCCCGGTCGGATTTCAGACGACCCCAACTTGGTCTTGGTCTGGGACTCAAAGACCGGCTCCTGGACCCTTACAGCCACTGCAGCCATCAAGCCCATGCGGATGTCGCCCGGGTCGTATTCTTTCTGAAAGAAGTCACGGACCACCTTGACGTAGGCCTCTCTGAGTGCCTTCTGGTGGGTGCCACCCTGCGTGGTGTATTGTCCATTGACAAAGCTGTAGTGGTCCTCACCATAGGCTTGTGTATGGGTCAATGCCACTTCGATGTCCTCCCCCTTTAAGTGCATAATGGGATAACCTGGCTCTGCCGAGAGGTTCTGCTTGATCAGGTCTTTGAGGCCGTCTTCACTGTGGATTTTCTCACCGTTGAAGACCAGGGTGAGGCCACTGTTGAGGTACGCATAGTTCCAGAGCAGACGCTCCACGTATTCTCGACGGTACTGGTACGACTTGAAGACGGTGGGGTCTGGACGGAACCAAGTGCGGGTGCCGTTGCGCAGCGATGTGGAGGCCACCGCTTCGTCGTCCTGGAGCACCCCCAATTCAAAGCGTGCCGCCTTGACCTGGCCCTCGCGGAAACTCTCAATGCGGAATTCAGTCGACAAGGCGTTCACAGCCTTGGTACCTACACCGTTCAGACCGACCGTTTTGCTGAAGGCGCCTTCGCTGTACTTGGCCCCCGTATTGATTTTGGAGACACAGTCCACCACCGCTCCGTGCGGAATGCCCCTGCCGTAATCGCGGACCTGAACCGCCCCCTCCTTGATGCTGATCTCGATGGTCTTTCCGTGGCCCATCAAGTGTTCGTCGATGCTGTTGTCGATCACCTCTTTAAGCAGCACATAGATGCCATCGTCAGCGCTGGCACCATCGCCCAACTTGCCGATGTACATGCCGGGCCTAAGCCGGATGTGCTCCTTCCAATCGAGCGACCTAATGTCGCTCTCTGTATAATCCTGATTCCCTTGGTTTGCCACGCTATTGTGCCTGTTGAGCCAGAGTGAAAAGTACTGAGTTTTAGGGCCCTTTCAGCATGCTTCAGCCTGCCGTTTTCCACATGATTGCCGGTTCTTTCCCATTCACAATGACAAATCTCATTTCAAATCAGACCCCCATTGTGGCCCTGACTGAATCAAAATCGAGGTTAACTTGTAGTATGCTCATGTACCGGAACTCCTTCCTTCCTTCATTTTTTGCGCTGATTGCGTTAACCGCAACCTCACACATTGCCGTTGCACAGTGGTATTCCGCGCCACCGGAAAGCAAGGATGCCAGCTGGAGTAACGGAGAGCAGAGCAGAGCCCAGTCTCGCGAAGCGGTCCCTGAAGCCCGCGCCATATCCTACGACCATGATTTTCTTTCCACAGTGCTCGATGCCGCTCCGTTAGAGTGGGACGGTGCCCAACGCTCGGGCTCCAGCTTAGAAGAAAGCCCATGTCGCTTGACCCTTCCTTTAACGGCTCAAAATGAGCAAGGCTGGGAAGCCCATCCCTTTAGGGCCGTCCGCTCCGATGTTATGGCCCCCGCTCTGACCGCCAAGTATCCCGAAATCCGGAGCTATTTGGTCCAGTCCGAACGCAACAGCCTGATTTTTGGCCGCATCGACATGAGCCCCCGTGGATTCCACGGGATGCTGCACACGCCCAACGGGACGGTATACATCGACCCTTGGAATGTGGGAGAGTTTGGCCAGTTGATGGTGTATACCCGTTCAGAATTCATGAATGCCACGGGCAAGCGCAGGGAAGACTGTGATGTGCGCCAAATGGGCATCGGCAAGGTTTCGGAGGTCGATGGCCCTGGACGGGTGGACGATGGAAAAATCACCCAACGCATTGGCCCTCCCTACGGTCCCACACGCCGCAACTATTCACTGGCCTTGGCGTGCACCGGAGAATACGGGCAATTTCATGGCGGCAACGTCTCCAGTGTTTTGTCGGCCATGAACACCTCCATTAACCGCATCAACAGCATTGTGGAGCCCGAAATGGCCATCAGGCTAACCCTGATTCCAGACAACGATGACCTCATCTTCTTGAACGGAGCTACCGACCCTTACACCAATTCAAATGGGGGCGCCATGCTCTCTCAGAATCAGACGACCATCGACAACATCATTGGTTTCAGTAACTATGACATCGGCCACGTGTTTTCGACAGGTGGCGGCGGTGTCGCATACTTAGCTTCTGTTTGTACCAGCTTCAAAGCGGGCGGCGTAACCGGCCTTCCGGCCCCCATTGGAGACCCCTTTGACGTGGATTACGTCGGACATGAAATGGGCCACCAATTCGGTTGTAACCACACCTTCAACAACTCCTGCAGCGGCAACAGGTCCTCCTCAGCGGCATACGAACCTGGCAGTGGATCGACCATTATGAGCTACAGCGGGATCTGCGCCCCCAATTTGCAGACCAATTCAGACGATGTCTACCATGTGCACAGTTTGATTGAAGGCACCAACTTCCTCCACAGCGGCTTTGGAAACTCTTGTGCCACCCAAATTTCGAGTGGAAACTCCGCCCCTACTGTTTCTGTGGGCAGCAGTGGCTTTAGCATCCCCAAGGAGACCCCGATCGAACTCACCGCTGTTGCCAGCGACCCCAACCCTTCCAACACCCTCACTTACAGCTGGGAGCAATACAACTTGGGCAACGCCACAACCAGTGGCGACAACAACCTCAACAACCCTGTTGGCAATGCTCCGTGCATCCGGTCCTTTCCGCCGGTTAGCTCCCCGACCCGGGTTATTCCCAAAGTCGACAAGCTTCTGTCCAATCAGGTATCCTTTGGAGAACACCTGCCGGATTACAACCGAACATTGACTTTCAAATGCACGGTACGGGACAACAACCCGGGCTGTGGCGGCGTCGCCGTTGGGACCAAGACCTTTTTTGTAGATGCCTCTACAGGTCCTTTTCTGGTCACCTACCCCAACACCAACATCAGCCGCTCTGGCAATTCAGAACTGACTGTCCTTTGGGATGTCGCAGGCACCGATGGCGGCAATGTCAATTGCTCCGAAGTCGACATTTACTGCAGCGTTGACGGAGGCTACTCTTGGTTTTATCAGCTGGCCGATAACGTCCCAAATAGTGGGTCGGCCACGGTATTGCTGCCCGCCGTCACCACAACAGCTGCACGGATTAAAGTCAAAGGCAGCGGATCGGTCTTCTTTGACATCAGCAATGCCAACTTCTCGCTCACGGCCATCCAAGGCTGCACAGACCCCACGGCCTGCAATTTCATGGACATCGCCTCCATCGATGATGGATCTTGTGAAGCCCCCATTGTGCTCTATGCCGATGTGGACGGTGATGGCTTTGGAAATGTGGATGTGAACGTCACAGGATGCGAAGACAACGTCATTGGATTTGTTACAAACGCAACCGATTGCGATGATTCTCGTAATGACGTCTATCCTGGCGCGCCAGGGACGCAGGATGGCGTCGACAATGACTGCAGCGGCGGACCATTGGCTCCCGATGAGGAAAGCCAATGTCCCGAAGACCTCGATAATGATGGTTTCGTGAACGTCAATGACATCCTCCTGCTCCTCGGCGAGTTTGGTTGCGTTGAAGGATGTACGTTAGATGTAAACGGCATCCCCGGCGTAGATGTGGCAGATTTTCTGATCGTTCTCGGAGCGTTCGGTCTGCCTTGTTCGAATTGACCTAGCGCCTCATTTGGGGCCAGAAATGCACATTGCGCAATGCCCCTTGCACGACCATATTCAGCCCCTGTGCTGACCCGCCTTTGGAGGGCGAGGTGCGTCCTGTTTTTGGGCTTGTCATGCTGGGGGTTAACGGGACTCCAAGCCCAAGAACCATCTGCGGCCCACTGGAGCGCAGCCTTGCGTCAAGGCACATTGCCTCTGGATTCCATCGCCGCACTGTATGAGGCCGACGGCTTGTCCCCCACCATGCGGGGAAAGGGCGCGAAACCGTTTCAGCGCTGGCTGGCCTTTATGGAGCCACGGGTCGATGCGACAGGAATGCGGCCGAGCAATGCGGTGATCGCGCGTTCCATTCAACGCGCCGAAGAAGACCGCATCCAAGAATCAGCACAACGCAGTAGCACAGACCCCAGTTGGACCTTCGCAGGTCCAGACGCTCCAACAGGATTGGGCGGCAATGGCCGACTCAACCGCTTGGTAAACCGTCCTGGATCCACAGACGAATGGTGGGCCTGCGCCCCTTCTGGAGGATTGTGGCGCACCCAAGATGAAGGCGACAGTTGGACGGCCATGGGGGGACAAGAACTGGCTTCCATTGGGGTTTCAGACATCGCATTTCACCCCACAGATGCGGACCGGATGTGGATTGCAACGGGCGATGGCGACTTTGGTGACACCCGCTCCATTGGGGTTTGGACCACAGCAGATGGCGGCTTGACGTGGGAAGCCACTGGATTGGACTGGGGCACCAACATGGGCCGAACCTTGACGCGGGTCTTGGTGCACCCGAACCACCCAGACACCTTGTGGACCGCATCGAGCTTGGGCATCTACCGCAGTGTCAATGGGGGCGCCAACTGGATACGGACCCTCTCCGGTGACTACGCCTCATTAGAAATAGACCCTTCGGATCCCGACCACCTATTGGCTGCAGAATTTGGCAATGACATTGCTGAAAGCCACGACGCGGGGGCCACTTGGACGGTCAACAGTCTTGATGGTGCCTCCTTTGGCATCAGCCGCATCACCTTGGCTTTTGCACCGTCAGCTCCGGACACTGTTTACGCTGTGGCGGGCAAGAACAACGACCAAGGCTTTGCCGGATTTTGGCGCAGTACTGATGGAGGCTCCAACTGGACGGCCCGTATGCTCGCGGGCGAAGGACCCAACCTGCTCGGTTGGACCGTTGAAGGAGGCGATTCTGGTGGACAGGCCTGGTACGATTTGGCCCTGGCTGTTCACCCCGAAGATCCCAACCTGGTTCATGTGGGAGGGGTCAACTTGTGGGCAACGGAAGATGGCGGTACCCAATGGCAGTGCGCCGCGCACTGGTATGCTGGGGGCGACCTCCCTTACCTCCACGCCGACCAACATGGTCTGAAGTATTTAGAAGATGGACGCATGCTCGTCGCCAATGATGGCGGCGCTTTTCTGTTTGACCCCGCCCTTTCAACAGCTGCCGATAAAAGTGCAGGTTTGGCCATCACCCAGGCCTACCGCTTGGACCTCGACCCTCAAGCGATTGACCGCTTTTTGGTGGGCACACAAGACAATGGCACCTTCATGAAGCACGAGGGCGCGTGGGAGCATGTTCTGGGGGGCGATGGCTTCCAATGTGCGTTTCACGGCGCCCTCTCGGAGGTGGTCTATGCTTCGCTGTACTACGGTCAAGTGTTTCGCTCTGACGACGGCGGCAACGCGTTCCAACAAATCGCAGGGAATGCGGGCAGCGAGGAAAACCAGCAAGGTGCTTGGTTGACCCCTTGGGAGGTGAGTCCATTTAATCCCGACTGGGTGTACATCGCCAAAGACAGGGTGTACAGGTCTACCAACCGGGGCAACCATTGGGTCCCCCTCGAGATTTTGCCGGGAGGCGAGTGCACGGCATTGGCTTTGGCGCCCAATGATGTCAGCAGGCTTTATGTGGTCAAAGAATTCCGCATGTTCCGGTCGACCGATGGACAGACTTTTTCCGAACTGGACCCGCCCAATGGGTTTGACTGGATCCAAGACGTCTTTGTAGCACCAGACGATGCAGACCACATCTGGGCCGCCCTTTCCAACTACAATGACAGCGTGAAGGTCATCGAAAGTTTAGATGGAGGCCTGAATTGGGTGAGCATCAGTGAGGGGCTGCCTCCGGCTCCCATCAATTGTTTGGAACGTGATGCCGGCTCCGGCGCGCTCTATGCGGGCACCGACATTGGGGTTTATGTGCGACCGGATGCGGCAGGTGCAACGTGGGAACGCCTCTCCGATGGACTGCCCAATGTGGTGGTTTCGGACTTGCTCATTCACGGCCCCTCTGGCCGCTTGGCCGCCGCCACATATGGAAGGGGGGTCTACGTTCTTGATCTGCCCGAGCCTCCGACCAAAGACGCCGCCTTGGGCAGAATTCGCTCTCCGAGAGGCTCAAGCTGCGCGGCACAGCCCAGCATTGAAGTCCCCGTGCTCAACCTGGGCACGTCGGACATCCATCAATTGAACCTGCAATACGGGTACTTTGGCGGGGCCTCGGCAGATACCACGTGGAACGGTCAGATTACACCTGGCGACAGCATCCACCTGATGCTCGACCCCATTGCCGCCCCATCTGGCTTGGCCGACTTCTCCATCATCATTTCCGCTGTGGACGGGGCCCCCGACGACCGAAGTTCCAACAACACACGTGCCACCCAGTCTTTCCAAATCGACAGCGGAATGACCGTTGTGCTCTCGTTTACTTCTGATTGCTTCGGCTCTCAAAACGGTTGGCTCTTTAAGGATGTTCAAGGGCGTGTATTGCACAGGAGTGGCTGGCTCGACGCCCTGTCAACCCATCAAGACACGCTGTGCTTGCCTGCCGAATGCATCACCTTTGAGGTGCACCGAGATCAGCTCAGCGGCTATGAGAGTCTGATGGCTGATTGTGGTACCGGCTTGGACTTTAGCCTGACGCTCCTCGGAGAGGATGCGCCATTTATATCCGCTCCGTCTAGCGAGGTTGAGGGCGAGTACCCGTTCTGTCTTTCCAATCTGGACGATGGGGGATGCAAGAATCCCTATGCTTCGAACTACGACCCTTCTGCCCTTTATGACGATGGAACATGCGAGCCCACGTGCTACCCATTGACCATTGATATCCAGCCGGATTGCCACCCCGAGGAAACCAGTTGGAGTTTGGCACCCGACGGACTCTCCATTGGTGCCGGCGCGGTTACGTCGAATGGCCAGCAATGGAACCTGTGTCTGGATGCCGGTTGCCGAACCTTCCAATTACAAGATGCCTCAGCCAACGGGTGGGCTCCTTGTCCAGGGGCGTCGGCGTCGGTCACCTTGACCTGTCTAGACGACACCCTGTACCACGCAGAAAACCCTGATTTCAGCAGCGTTTTGCAAACCGAATTGTGCCTTCCCCCTGTCAGCCAAGTCGGGTGCATGATGCCCAGCGCATGCAATTTCGACCCGCTCGCCGATGGCGAAGGTCCTTGCGACTACACATGCTACGGATGCACCGATTCTGCGGCCTGCAATTTTGATGCATCCGCTACCCAGAGCGACGGATCCTGCATCCTTGCTACAGGATGCACCCACCCCGCTGCCTGCAACTTTGACCTATTCTCGCTCTGCGACGACGGAACCTGCACGTTCCCAGAAGTGGGGCTCAACTGCGACGGAGCATGCCTGGGTGGAGATTCAGATGGTGACGGTGTGTGCGACGGCGATGAGTTTTCTGGCTGCACCCACCCCGACGCCTGCAATTTTGTCGTGGGCGCCACCGAAGACGACGGTAGCTGCTTCTTTGCCACAATGGCTTGGCCCGACACCGACGGCGATGGCTTTGGAGACCAAACCGACGGAGTGGCCGCGAACTTTTGTGGTGTTCCTCCACCAGGATGGGTGCTCAATGCGAATGACTGCAACGACGCCAATGCCAACTTCTATCCAAACGCTCCGCTCCTGCCATTGGGCGGGGACGTGAACTGCGATGGCTTTGTTTCTGGAGCCGAGTTGGCTCCCTGTTCGAGTGACATCAACCAAGACGGCATCACCGCCATTGATGACCTGCTCGGTCTGCTCAGTGAGTTTGGCTGCATGTCCGATTGCACGCAGGATGTAGACGGCAATGGCCTCGTTTCGAGCGCCGATCTGCTCATCCTTTTGGCGGCTTTTGGGATGGAATGCGTCAATTGACATGGTACCCCCCCATTTTTGGCCGAATTTCGGGCCATGTCTGATGCTGTACGCCAATTGGAACCGAAAGCCCTCTGGGGCCGGTTCGCCGACTTGAATGCCATCCCCCGTCCTTCGGGAAAAGAAGAGGCCGTGTGCCAATGGATCACGGGCCTGGCCCAATCCCATGGACTCGACGTTTCTTCCGACGATGTGGGCAATGTGCTGGTGCGCAAACCCGCCACCGCCGGCATGGAAAACCGCAAAACGGTCATCCTGCAGAGCCATGTCGACATGGTATGCCAGAAAAACAACGACACGGATTTTGACTTCGACACCGAAGGCATCCGCATGAAGGTGGATGGCGACTGGGTCCGTGCCGAGGGCACAACATTGGGTGCCGACAACGGACTTGGCGTGGCCACGATGCTCGCCATCATGGAGAGTAAAAACGCCCCCCATCCCCCACTCGAGTTGTTGTTCACCATCGACGAAGAGACGGGCATGACCGGAGCGCTCGAGCTCAAGCAAGGGTGGATGAAGGGAGAAATCCTGCTGAACTTGGACACTGAAGATGACCGCGAGATTGGGATCGGCTGTGCTGGTGGCATCGACTTGGGCTTTTCCGGCCAGTTGGCCACCACGGCCCCTGCTGCCGAGCACGGTGTGCTGGTCGAGGTCAAAGGTGGCAGCGGCGGCCACAGCGGCATGGACATTCACAAAGGCATTGCCAATGCCAACAAACTGTTGGTCCGCGTACTGCGCGAAATGATGCTCTACAGCGACGGTTCCACCCCTGTTGAGCTTTCTTCACTGGACGGTGGCGGATTGCGCAATGCCATCCCCCGCGAGGCCCGGGCGTCGGTGGCCAGTGGTCTTTCCGCAGCCGAGTGGTCCCAAAAGCTTCATGGCCTGGTTGCCGATATTCAAGCTGAATACCGGACAACGGACCCCTCCCTTTCCGTCTCATTTGAAACCGCTGACACACCCGGTCAGGTTTTGGCCGCCGCAGCGGGAGACACTTTGCTCGCCGCTCTGGACTTCTGCCCCAATGGCATTGACCGCATGAGTCCCGACATCGAAGGGCTGGTTCAGACCTCCAACAATGTGGCCCGGATCGCATTGAAGGAGGGCGCTGCAGAAGTGCATTGCCTGACCAGGAGTTCGGTGGATACCGAAAAGATGGACCTCGCACGCAGGATTGAGGCAGGGTTCGCTTTGGCGGGCATGAAAGCATCCCGCGGAGGGGCTTACCCCGGCTGGACACCCGACCCCGATAGCGAAGTGGTCCGAATGATGGCCGACCTCTACCGAGAACTGCACGGGCACGAGCCCCTGGTGCTGGCCTGCCACGCTGGCCTCGAGTGCGGAATCTTGGGCAGCCGCTACCCCAACCTTGACATGGTCAGCTTTGGCCCCACCATCCTCGGCGCCCACAGCCCCGACGAGCGGGCCTCTATTTCTTCCGTCCATAAATACTGGGCGTGGTTCCTTGAATCGCTCGCCCGCACCCCCCAACGCGCATGACATCTGAACGCAGGCCGCGGATTGCGGTCATCAATGACGACGGCATTACCGCCAAAGGCATTCAGTCACTGGCCGAGGCCATGACGGATTTTGGAGACGTCTACGTGATTGCACCGGACAGCCCCCAAAGCGGAATGGGTCACGCCGTCACCTTTAGCAGCATTTTGAAACTGCATCCGTTTGAGTTTGGACGGGGTGTGACCGAAGCCAGGGCTTGTTCAGGCACGCCCGTGGACTGTGTCAAGCTCGCTGTAGCCGAAGTCTTTGGAGAGGACAACCTGCCTGACTTGCTTGTTTCTGGCATCAACCACGGCAGCAATGCCTCCATTAACGTCATCTACTCGGGCACCATGTCCGCTGCCGTAGAAGGCGCCATGTGCGGAATCCCCTCCATAGGATTCTCCTTGCTCGACGAGCGGTGGGATGCCGATTTCTCGGCCTCCGTCGAGGTCGCCAAAACCGTTGTGCGCAGCGTTTTAGAGCACGGACTTCCCTCGGGTACTTGTCTGAACGTCAACATCCCCAAAGTCGCCAAAGAGGACCTCAAGGGCATCCGCATTTGTCGGCAGGCTATGGGCCATTGGCGCGACACCTTTGACCAACGCGCCACCCCTGGTGGCAATCCCTACTATTGGATGCGCGGCGAGTTCCACAACCCCGACAAGGGCAAGGATACCGACATCTTCGCTTTGCAAGAAGGCTACGCCAGTGTGGTCCCCGTGCAGTTTGACCTCACCGCCCACCACACCATTGGAACCCTGAACAGCTGGAACTTGGACCATGAAGCCTAAGCAGCTGGACACTTTGCCGTTGGGCATATTGGGCGGCGTTCTTTCTGCCATTTTGGGCTACCTCATCCTGGGAACGGCATGGGGCTGGGTCCAAGACGAATCCCTGTCCTATTTCCATCGGGAAGTCTTCATGGGAAGCCCCCTGTACAAGGACCGCATTGCCAGCCTTTGTGTACTCTCCATTGTGCCCGCCTTTCATTGGGCCTACAAGCGCAAATGGGACCAGTTCGCCCGAGGCACCATGCTCGTCATGGTGTTGATGGTGATCGGCATTGTCTACCTCCAATACGGCGAATGACCCCGACGGCTGATCCCACAATGACCGGCCTGAAGCGGCTCTATATCCTCACCGGTGAGCCTTCCGGGGATGCGCATGCAGCCGCTGTTGTTCGCGCGCTGAAAGCCCGTGCTCCTGAGGTCGAGGTGCGCGGCATGGGCGGAGACGCGCTGGCCGCTGAAGGGACAGCATTGATCGAGCACATTCGCAACACTTCGGTGATGGGCTTTGCCGAGGTGATCCGCAAACTGGGCTTCTTTCGACAGCTCATGGGCCGCGTCAAATCGGACATTGCAGCCTTCTCCCCCGACCGAATCTTGCTCGTGGATTACCCGGGGTTTAACCTAAGGGTGGCGCGGTGGGCGCGTAAGGAAGGCTATGCGGTTGACATGTACATCGCCCCCCAAGTTTGGGCTTGGAAGCAAGGGCGGATTCACGCCATGGCCCGCGATTTGAATCGGCTGTATGTCATCCTTCCTTTTGAGGCACAACACTACAAGGCGGTGGACCTCCAGGTGGACTATGTGGGCCACCCATTGGCCGATGTGATTCCGCTGGCCACATCTGCTGCGTCTGCTGCGTCTGCTGAAGGAAGCATCGAATCCGCTCAAGTCAGCGCAGAAGAATGGCGGTTGCGCTGCGGGCTGCCTGCCCATGGCGAGCTCTTGGCACTCCTGCCCGGATCACGCCTTCAAGAAATTGAGCGCATGTTGCCGTGCCTGACCGAAGCTGCCCAGCGGTTGCCTCACTTGGTGCCTGTAATCGCTGGGGCACCTGGAAGGCAACCTTCAGACTACCCCACTGATTTCCCGGTGATTTTTGGCGAAACCGCCGGCCTGTATCGGCATGCCACGGCAGGCATCATCACCAGTGGAACCGCCACGCTCGAAGCCGCGCTAAGCGGCCTGCCGCAAGTGGTGGCTTATCGCACCAGCAGTTTTACCTACCGACTGGCCAAGTGGTTTACCACCGTGCGCTTCATCTCCCTGGTGAACCTGATCCTCGACCGCGAGGCGGTACCCGAGCGCATCCAACACGATTGTACACCAGAGACTTTGGCCGGAACCCTTGAGGAAGTGCTGTCCTCCGCAGGGAAAGAGGCCCAAAGCCGCGCCCACAATGACCTGCGATCAGCCCTTTCAACGAAAGGCGCAGCCAAGGCCGTGGCCCAAGGGCTGTTGCGCCAACCTTAATCCAAGTCGGGTATGCGCTGGTCGCGCCCGTGACTCAGGTCGTAGGAGAACTGAATGGTGCGGCTTTCGCCTGCCTTGAGCTCTAAACTCCAACGGACAATGCCGCTGGCTTCGTCGAGTGTGCCTTCGCCCAATGACTCCGGGGCCACCTCAATTTCTGCACTGTTGGAGATTGGAAGCGGCTCATCGATGACCACCTCACCTGCGCTGTTGCTGCGATTGGATACGGTGATGCTAAACGCCCGGTGGTGCTTGACGCGGTTGCCCAAGGTGGACTTTGCGCACAAGGCAGATTCACGTTTGCGCTCTATGGTCCAATCCCGCACCACACCCGCATCGATGAGCAGGCTGTCCCCACTTTCTGTGAGCCACACCTTGCCTGACGGACGGCCATCGATCATCAGCAAAGCCTGCTCTGCTGCGGCAACGGGCATGGATGGCCGTGGAACCGCGATGCGCATGTTGACCACCGCAGACTGTTTGGGCACCGAGAAATGCCGCACTATTGCGGGCAGCGATTCTTGGCCCAATGGCACGTTCCGGTCCCAGTGGGGGCCAACTTCCATTTCTGTGAGGGTCCAATAGGTACCGGGCCACTCAGAATCGGACCGGGAACGGCTCCGGTCTGCCGACACACCTTCAGCCTTGAGCTGTCGGCCATAGGCCAGCATGGGCATGGGCTCTGCGTCGGGCCGTTGCTGCAATCCTCCATATGCCGCGTCGTGAACCAAGATGGGGACTGCCTTTCCCGAGGAGGGCAGGTCCACGTTGACCATGGCCCGCTGATGCCAGGTGAGCTGGGGCGTTCCGGATGCAGAAGACAAAGAGAGCATGTCTTGGGGGCTCCATTGCTGTCCACCGCCCCACTCTACCACTTGGGTGCGTACGGCTTCATTGGACACCTCCAGCCCGCTCACCTCCCAGAAAAATGCCCCTCTCGGTTTCTCCGCTGCGGCCTTTTTCTCCAAGGATGCGACCAGCCGCTCTTGCTCGGCGACTTCCATATTGAGTTCGACCCTTCTGAACAGCAAATCCTTCATCTCACCGTGCATCCAATCTGCCACTTCGGCCAAGTCCTCGACCAACAGGGCTTCAGAGGTTCCGCTCACCTGGCGATTGGCCCGCAACAAAGCGATGTCTTCCTCGACCAAAGCGAGCTGCGCGCCTTTCAAAGCAAGTTCCAATTGCGCGTTGTCCAAGTCGGTATCCGCAGCAGTCGCTCCAGCATTGACGGGCTGGACAGGCCAGGTGCTCCTGCGCGCCTGCACAGCGCCCCAACTGCCCTCTCCCGAGGAGGGGAACACCATCGCATCGGAAGGCGAACTGCTGTGGAAGCTGCGGGCCAAGGCCCCCCCTCCATTGCCAGCGCTGGCAGTCCAGGTGGCCACAACAGCGTCGCGAAACACATCTACCTGCTCCAACTCTTGGGCATAGGTGGTCGTGCTCCACACCGCCGCAATCGCGCTGCATGTTGTAAGGGATCGTCGGAAACTCATGGTGGCAATTTCCACCTTCAGCTCAGGGGATGCAAATCACCGTATCCACAAAAGGTGAATACGCCACCCAAAGCCCAATCCCGCCTTCGATATTGCTGTTCACATCTGAAGGATTGGCGAAAGGAGAACCTTGGGCCTGCAGCTGCTCTTCCATGCTCGAGATCGCCTGGTAAACGCCACGGTCGATGTGGTCCCAGCGCACAATCACCGTATCCCCTGTTTTGTAAAATCCGATTTCGTCAGGATTGGCATCTTCTTCAAAGTCCTCTGCCGTTACAGGACGGAATTGAGAGAATTCAAAAGTCAGCCCATTGAACAAGGCATCGTCCACAACGGAAATGGACGGGTACAGCAACCCTGGGTCTTTATCGACCCGCCGGGCGCTCCATCGGTAAGCGTTGCCCAGGGAATCAGGATCCGTAAAATGCGAGTAGATAAAGCCCAAACTGTCGGTATTGCCTGGAACCTCAAACCAAATGCTGTCCAGAGATACTGGAGGGTTCAGTTTTGAAACAGCCCGGGCAGTGTCTCCGTCCAAAACCGCTTGGAGGGCATAGGTACTGCCCGTTTGTCCCGTTAGAGAAAAGCTCGTGTAGGCACAGAGGTTGCTCAACTCCAGCACCTCCATTGGCAGGCCCAGCAAACTGGATGCCAGCAGCAACTCCTCTGGACCCAAATCGCCTGCACAAAGCTCGTCCAAGGGAAATGCCTCACCGTCCACGGTCAACACGACTTCGCCGCCTGCTTCGTACAAGGTGCCCAAAGTGGCCGCATCCACCGGCGCGAAATAATCTTGAGACCGGCTGAGCAAAACAATCGGGGGCAGACCTGGCTCAATGCGCCCCTCTACCACCAACAGGGGTTGGGCATTGGGAATGCTCACTTCAATGGGGGTTTCACATCCAAACAAAGCCAATACAGACAGCCACAAAAAGGCTTTCGCTGGCGGAAAAAAGTGCTGAAGTGCGGACATTGAGAATGGGCTTGCGATGTAACAACGTTTGACGCGGGGCCATGTTCAAAATTAGTGTGACTGAAAATGCTAAACGTGTGGAATGAAGCGGGCAATGACCGAAATTTCGACACTTCTCAGAGACCATGTTCAATCGACGCCAGCTTCGGATCAAAGTCCTCCACATCCTGTACGCTTTTCAGGTGGACCACGAGGGTTCCGTCACGGAAGCACACAAGATGTTGCATTCGTCTCTTGAGAAGACCTACGATCTCTATCTGCTGTTGTTGATGTTGATTGGCGAGTTTCAAGACGCGGCCATCGAACGCATTGAGGCGGGGCGACTCAAGAAGCAACCGACTCCAGAGGACCTGCATCCGAACACGAAATTCGTGAACAACAAGCCCTTGAGGATCATCATCAAGAGCAAGTCCATCGCCAAGGAAGCGGCCAACCGCAAGCTGGGATGGGGACAAGAGCGTGACCTGGTCAAAAAGCTGTTCAAGTCTCTCGTTGCCAGCGAAGAGTACAAGTCTTACATGGACAATACGGAGCGGAACTTCCAGCACGACAGGGAGTCGCTCAATCGCATGTTCCGCAAGCACATTGCCAACGATGAGGACCTGCAGGATTGGATTGAAGAGCAAAGCATTCTGTGGAGCGACGACCTGGATTTGGTGTGTTCCATCGTTTTGAAGACGGTCAAGACCATCGATGAGGACTCCGATGACCTGATCCTTTCGGGCATGTGGAAGGAAGAGGGAGACGACCGCCAGTTTCTGGAGGACCTGTTCAGTAAGACGTTGGACCTCGCCAAAGAGCACGACGAAAGGATTGAAAAGGCGGCCGCCAACTGGGACCTGGAACGCATTGCGGCCATGGACCTGATCCTACTCAGGATGGCCTTGGCAGAAGCCCGCACTTTTGAGACCATCCCCCTCAAAGTGACCATGAACGAGTACATCGATCTGGCCAAATTCTACAGCACCGAGAAGTCAGGCGCCTTCGTGAATGGGGTACTCGACAAGCTGTTTACCTCCATGCGCGAGGACGGCACCATCGTCAAAACAGGAAGGGGCCTGATCGAATGAGCGCGACAAGACACGATCGCACCTGGGCCACATTGGCTTGTTTGGTGTTGTCCGTTTTGGCAGGCTGCGGTCCAAAAGCGCCTGCGTCTGTAGACGCTTCTTTCATTCATATTCCAGGCGAAGACAACAGGACGAACGCACCTGTGGTCACATGGAGCACCGACTCCGTGGATTTGGGCATTCTCGCCGCAGGAGAAGTGGCCAAGGCGACGTACACCTTTACAAATACAGGAGCCTCTGCGCTTGTCATTGCGCAGGTGTTGCCCAGCTGCGGGTGCACCGTGGCCCGCGATTGGCCTGCCGATCCGATTCCAGCAGGTGGCGAAGGCAGCATCACCTTGGAATTCGATGCCGGCGAACGCTCCGGCCCCGTCTCTGAAAGTGCAACAGTGGTGTCCAATGCGGTGCCCTCCTCTTTTGTTTTACAGTTTTCGGCCCGGGTCATGGGCCCCATTCCCCCATCTGTACCATAGATTTCGACAGACATGTTTGATTTGAACCTCATCCTCGCCCAAGCCGCACCTGCGGGAGGTGGCAGCACCCTTGTGTTCATCATCGGCACGATGCTGGTGTTCTACTTCTTCATCATGCGTCCGCAGTTGAAAAAGCAAAAAGAAGCCCGGAAATTCCGTGAGAACATCGCCAAAGGAGACAAGGTGGTCACTGTAGGGGGCATCCACGGTAAAGTTTTGGAGGTCAACGATAAAACCGCCACCCTCCAAGTCGCAAAAGGGGAAATCCGCGTAGACCTTGCCGGCATCTCTGCCGAAGGCGCTGCGGACGGAGAGGCCTTGAAAAACGCCGGCTAATGGCCGAACGCAAGCCCTTTTCTGGCCTGCGTTCGATCGAAGGACGCACCTTCGCCGTGTGCTTGGGCCTCGCCGCCTTTCTATGGCTGTTGAGAACCATGGAAGACGACCGTCAGGTTACCTATCTCTTCGAAATTGAATTGGTGGGCGCTGAAGCAAATACGGGATTGCAAGCGGTCCTGCTGGACTCCGTGGCCCGCGCTCAGGTGACCATTTCCCCATGGGACCACCTCTTGGCCCGCTGGGTTCCCAACCGAGAACCTGTTCGACTCCGTGTGGAAGGACTCCGCACCCCTCGAACTGAGGTGCCTTCAACGCAACTGTCTGCTGAAATTGCTTCTCGACTGGGGGCGTCAGCCCGCGTCGAAGGCATCACGCCCGCGACCTTGGCCATTGATGTCAGACGCCGCAAATCTCGCCCTTGACCCATGACATCATCGCGCCCCTCCCTCGGTCTGTCCCTGTTTCCCATCGTCATTCTGGTGTTGCTCTTGGCCGCAGATGTGCTCGCCTTTGGCGAAGACAGCAGCTACGGCAGCAATCAAATCGCCTTGTTGCTGGCTTCAGGACTGACCGTCGCCATTGGCATGTGGCGCGGCCAAAACTGGGCCTCGTTTGAGCAGAAAATCAAAGACACCATTGGCGATGCCATAGGGGCGATTCTGATTCTATTGCTCATCGGTGCCTTGGCCGGAACATGGCTCGTTTCAGGCATCATCCCGACCTTGATCGACGTGGGGCTGGACGTGTTGTCCAAAGAAGTGTTCTTACCGGCCGCCTGCATCCTGTGTGCTGCCGTGAGCTTGGCCACGGGCTCGAGCTGGGGAACAGTTGGCACCGTAGGGGTTGCCCTCATTGGCATTGGACAGGCTTTGGGGCTCAGCGAAGGTTGGATTGCTGGCGCCATTATCTCGGGCGCCTATTTCGGCGACAAGCTGTCTCCCCTATCGGATACCACCAACTTGGCGCCGACCGTAGCGGGCACCGACCTGTTTACGCACATTCGCTTCATGCTCTGGACGACGGTGCCCAGCATCGTGATCGCCCTCATTGTCTTCACCATGGCGGGCCTGGGCTCCAATACAGATGTGGCCGATCTCGGAGGCGCCGCGATGATGCAGGCCGAGCTGGCCAAACACTTCAACCTCCACTGGGCCTTGTTCCTGGTGCCGGTGGGTGTGATTGTGCTGATTGCGCGTCGGGTGGCACCGGTTCCGGCACTCTTTCTGGGTGTCTTGGGCGGAGCATTGGCCGCCGCCATCGCCCAGCCCGCATTGCTCGCTACCCTCGCTGAAGATGCGCTCGGCCCCGCCTTGGGCCTTGGGCCAACGCGCTGGGGTACAGCCTTTACGGCATTGATGTCGGCCGCTGCGTTGGACACCTCCATCGAGACTGGCAACCCCGTGGTAACCGACCTGCTGTCTGCGGGTGGCATGAAGGGCATGCTGAATACCGTTTGGCTCATCATCTGCGCCCTCACTTTTGGAGCCGTCATGGGGGCCGCGGGTTTCTTGGAGCGCATCACCGACGCGATTTTGACCGCAGTCAAGGGCACGTTCTCCTTGGTGTTTGGCACGGCCTTTTCCAGTGTCGTGTTCAACATCATTGCCGCGGACCAATACATCGCCATTGTGGTGCCTGGCCGCATGTTCCGGGAAGCTTACAAGCAGCGCGGTGTCGCGCCGCAGCTGCTCAGCCGAACCTTGGAGGATGCAGGCACCGTCACCAGCGTGCTCATTCCTTGGAATACGTGTGGCGTGGCCCAAAGTGGCGTCCTCGGTGTGGGGGTGCTCGCTTTTGCCCCTTACTGTGTATTCAACTACGTCTCGCCCCTGATGACCCTGCTGGTGGCGGCCATCGGGTTCAAGATTCCCGAGCCAGACCCGAACGTGTTGACAGAAGATGCCTAACGGGGAAACCCAAAGGCCTTCTGCTTGTTGAATACCTTCATGGCACAGGACGTCTACCCTTCCCTTCAGGACGAACGCCTCATTCGGGTGGAACGCGCGGGTGAGAACAACCTGCAGGACATTGACGTGACCATTCCGCGCAACCGCCTGGTGGTGATTACCGGTGTGAGCGGATCTGGCAAGTCCAGCCTGGCGTTTGACACCCTCCATGCAGAAGGACAACGGCGCTACTTGGAAACTTTCAGTGCCTACGCCCGGCAGTTTATGGGCGGCTTGGAGCGTCCCAAGGTGGAACGGATCACCGGCTTGAGCCCTGTGATCGCCATCGAGCAAAAGACCATCAGTCGGAACCCCAGGTCCACCGTCGGAACGGTGACCGAGTTGCTCGACTTCTTGCGCGTGCTCTATGCCCGTGCTTCTACGGCATACTCCAGTGCCACGGGAGAGCCCATGGTGCGCTTTACCGATGAAGGCATTCTGTCGCGGATTGCGCAAGACCATGCCGGCGAGCGGCTCTTGTTGTTGGCGCCCTTGGTGCGCGGCCGGAAAGGGCATTACAGAGAACTCTTCGAGTCCATCCAAAAGCAAGGCTATCTGAGGGCACGTGTCGATGGCGAAGTGGTCGAGCTCGAGCCCGGCTACCGCGTCGACCGCTACAAGGTGCACGACATCGAAGCGGTGGTCGACCGGGTTGTGATGCCCGATGAGCCCGCATTGGACGCAGAAGGCAAACCGGCCGACGAAGAAACCGAAAGGGTCATGCGTTCGCTCAGGACGGCTTTGGCCATGGGCAAGGGCAGCATGATGGTGCTTCCCGTAGACGACGCCATCCCCCGACACTTTTCCAGGGCTTTGATGTGTCCCACCACAGGCATCAGTTACCCCGAGCCCGAGCCCAACCTCTTTTCGTTCAACTCGCCCTATGGAGCTTGCCCTTCGTGCAACGGATTGGGCCAAGTGGCCGAGGCGGACCGGGAGCTCATCATCCCCGACGAGACCAAGAACCTCCGACAAGGTGGATTGGCCCCACTGGGCGCTTTGAAGGCGGGCGTGACCCGCGATGTGGTGCAGGCCCTGCTGGTTGCCGGCGGTCACTCTGTGCGCACCCCTATGGGCGATGTGGACGAAGCCACGTTGTCCAAAATCCTCTACGGTGCCGACCAACCGGTGGTGCTGCCCGGAAAAGCGGGAACCAAGGAGCGCAAGGTCCGCTTTGACGGTGTGATCGCGACCATTGAGCGCGCCGCCAAAGACGGTTCAGGAGCACCGCTCCGCCGATGGGCTCAGCGCTTTCTGCACAAGCGGCCATGCCATGCCTGCGGGGGATCGCGTCTGCAACCGACCGCGCACCAGTTCAAAATCGCCGGCTCCACGCTGCCCGATGTGGTGGGCATGGACCTGGTCGACCTGGCCACATGGGCCCGTGAGGCGGCCACCAGCATGGACGAGCGGCAAGCGGCCATTGGCGCAGAACCGCTCAAAGAGATCGCTGCCCGCCTCGGGTTTCTATTGGACATGGGACTCGACTACCTCACGCTGGACAGACCAGCGCGGACCTTGAGTGGCGGCGAAGCCCAACGCATCCGATTGGCTACTCAGATTGGTTCCAAGTTGACAGGGGTCTTGTACATCCTGGACGAGCCGAGCATTGGCCTGCACCAACGCGACAACCAACGCCTGATCGACAGCCTCAAAACCCTGCGGGACGTGGGCAACACCGTGATCGTCGTCGAACACGATGAAGACATGATGCGCCAAGCAGACCACCTGATTGACATTGGCCCCGGAGCCGGGAAACACGGGGGAATGGTGGTGGCACAAGGCCCGCCCTCGGAACACTTGGCCCAGGGCAGCGTGACCGCAGAATTCATCGATGGAAGCCGACACATTGCCATCCCATCCAAGCGCAGGAAGGGCAACCGAAAAAAGCTCTCCTTGCTGGGGGCCAGTGGCCACAACCTCAAGGAGGTCGACCTCAAGATGCCCCTGGGCACCTTTATCTGCGTGACCGGTGTGAGTGGAAGCGGAAAGAGCAGCCTGGTGAATCAGACCCTCCACCCCGCCCTGCACAACCACTACTACGAGGAGACCAAGCGCCCCCTCCCTTTTAAGAAGATCAATGGCCTGCAACACCTCGACAAGGTGATTGCGATCGACCAGAGCCCCATTGGGCGAACGCCGCGTTCAAACCCGGCCACATACACCGGCGTATTCAACGAAATCCGCAACCTCTTTACCCAGCTCCCCGAGGCCAAAATCCGCGGCTACAAACCAGGCCGGTTCTCCTTCAATGTGGCCGGCGGCCGCTGCGAGACCTGCAAAGGAGCAGGCCTGAGAACCATTGAGATGAACTTCCTGCCCGATGTGCACGTGCCCTGTGAAGACTGCGGCGGAAAGCGCTACAACCGGGAAACGGTGGAGGTGCGCTATCGGGGAAAGTCCATCGCCGACATCTTGGGCATGACCGTAGAAGAAGCCTTGGCGTTTTTTGAGGCCTACCCCAAAATCAAAAGGGTGTGTGCCACACTGCGCGATGTGGGCTTGGGCTACATCACTTTGGGGCAGCCTTCCACCACCCTCTCCGGTGGAGAGGCCCAGCGGGTAAAGCTCGCCACAGAGTTGGCCCGAAAGGATACTGGGAACACCTTCTATATCCTCGACGAGCCGACCACTGGACTCCACTTTCAAGATGTGGAAATGCTATTGAATGTCCTGCACCGCTTGGTAGACCAAGGCAATACCGTAATGGTCATCGAGCACCAGCTCGACGTCATCTGCAACGCAGACCATGTGATTGACATTGGTCCCGAAGGAGGGCATGGCGGAGGACATGTCGTCTGCGAAGGCACACCAGAGGAGGTAGCAGCCAGCGGAAAAGGCGCCACTGCCCCCCATATCGCAGCGACTTTGGAGATGCGGAACTCTGTATAATATTCCGTATCTTAAGAGGTCATGGTTAGAAAAACACACAATGACCCGAGGAGCTGGAATGACATCAAAGCCCACGACAGTTGGTCCATCTTCAAGATTATGTCCGAGTTTGTGGAAGGCTTTGCTGGCCTGCAACGCGTAGGACCTTGTATTAGCATTTTTGGATCGGCCCGTAAGGACGTCAACGATCCCGATTACAAGCTCGCTACCGAAGTTGGCCGTCAGCTCGTAGAGAGCGGATACGGTGTGATTACCGGCGGTGGCCCGGGCATCATGGAGGCCGGAAACAAGGGTGCCCACGAAGCCGGCGGGGTTTCCGTCGGACTCAACATGAGATTGCCCCACGAGCAGCACCACAACCCCTACATCAGCCCCGAGACGAGCCTGGAATTCGACTACTTCTTCGTGCGCAAGGTGATGTTCATGAAGTACAGCCAAGGATACATTGTGCTGCCCGGTGGATTTGGAACCCTTGACGAGCTTTTTGAAGCCATGACGCTGATTCAAACCGCCAAGTCCAAGCGCTTCCCCATTGTGCTTGTCCGCAAGAAATTTTGGGAAGGCCTCGTGGACTGGATTAAGGCCACATTGTTGGATCAGAATGCGACCATCAGCGCCAAGGATTTGGATCTGATTCAGGTCGTGGACACCCCCGAGGAAGCCGTTGCGGTGATCGACACCTTCTACAAGACTTTTGTCCTCAAGCCCAACTTCTAAAGGGCTTCTTGCAAAAAAGCATGACATTGGCCACATGAGGTCTGTGTGGAAAGTCTGTTGCTGGGCGGTGCCCTTCGTCTGGTTGGGATGTGAGGGCGGCACGTATGTGCGGCACGACATTGAGAACCTTACAGAAGACTCCCTCCTGGTGGATGCCGTCATCAGCGGGTTCACCCACGACACCGTTTCGGTGATGCTCGGCCCTGGCGATACCTATCGCCACTACACCTTGGACAAGTTGGGCAAGTGTCACGACTGCGAAGCGTACGCTTCTGCCACGCACTGGGTGGACACCTTGCTGTTGCCGAGCGCCACTTGGGAAGCCTATCCAGGATCCGATGAGTCTTGGCACACGGAAGTGCGCGAAGGGGCCAGCTGGATCGAGTTTGAACACCGCCTTCCCGTCACAACCAACATGCTGTCTGAGTAACTCTCAGGGTGGAGGGCCGATGGCTCACGTGAGTATGTCGAAGTTTGTACCATACAATTAAACACCTTGATGAATCGTATTTTACTTTCTGCGGCAGCATTGATGATGCCGGTGGCACTGTGGGCCCAGCTCCCCTATGAATTGACTGTACTCAACCAGCCATACGCCCCCCTCGAAAACGCCACAGCGCTCGGTTCCGAGCAATATGACGACGACGAGGGTTGGGACGACCCCGAATTCTCTGCTTCCCTGGGTTTTGACTTTTCGTTTTCTGGATATGTCATCGATGCCATGGACCAAATCGGCCTGGGTTCGCTCATGCTGGGCACCACCATCGACGGGGCCATTCTGCTGCACGGCGTGATGCCCACAAATTATGACCTTGCGGACCGCGCCATCAATGGTGGGGAGCCCTCCCTGATCCGATGGGAGACCACAGGTGACCCTGGTAGCCGTGTTTTTGCCATCGAGTGGGCCAATGCCGGTCTATATGATGAAGTCTTTGGCGCGGAAGGAGCCAGTTTGAGCTATGTCAACCTTCAAGTGCGCCTATTCGAAGCGGACAATGTCATTGAGTTCCACTACGGTCCTTCGGACATCGCCAGTGAAATCACGGACTTTGAGCCACAAATTTCAGGCTTGCTGCTGGAGGTCGACGTCTTGTCTGAGTATTACGATGGCTCCATCTACGCCATAGAGGGCAACCCGACTGACCCGACCCTGACGCCATTGGATGGACTCGATGCCTGGTATTACGGGCCAGCCTTGACCTCTTATCCCACAGACGGCACTGTCTATCGGTTTGGCCCTACCGGTGTGACGCTCAATCTCGAGGATGTGGAACAGGCGGTGTTTACCCTGTCCCCCAATCCAACCCAAGACTTTGTGCAAGCGGTCTTCCAAGGGACGCGGACATGGACCCTTCAAGACCTGTCTGGCCGCATCATTGCATCGGGCATCGATACCGAACGCGCCCAAGTGGACATGACAGCCTTTCCGGCCGGTACCTACCTCTTCTCCCTCGAAGGCGAGAAGACGGAGCAGATCATCCGACAGTAATTCCTGACATCCTGACATTGGAACCGCCGGCCTGCTGACAGGTCGGCGGTTTTTTTTGTGCCAAATGGCGGAGGCACACTTCTTGCAACGGCGCCGTCAGATTTATTTATCATGCAACAAGGCCAGATCAACGTACAGACGGAAAACATCTTTCCGATCATCAAGAAGTTCCTGTACAGCGACCACGAAATTTTTCTGAGGGAGCTCGTCTCCAACGCTGTCGATGCCACTCAAAAGCGCAAGGCCCTGATCCGGGTCTCCGAAATCGAAGGCAATGCAGACGGCGCACAAGTGCACGTCATCCTGGACAGCGAGGCGAAGACCCTGACCATCCGCGATGCCGGCATTGGCATGAGCGAGGAGGAGGTCGACAAGTACATCAACCAGATCGCGTTCTCTGGCGCCACCGAATTCGTGGAGAAGTTCCAGGAGAAGTACGCCGACCAGGCCGAAGCCAAGGAAGCCATCATCGGTCACTTTGGACTGGGGTTCTACAGCGCCTTTATGGTGGCCGACCGCGTGGACATCTTGTCTTGGAGCCAGCGCGCAGGTGCCGCCCCTGTGAAGTGGACCTGTGACGGCTCCCCCAACTACGAGATGGGGCCCTTGTCCGAAGACGACTTCAAGGCCCTCGGCCGCGCCGAAGATCAACTCCACGGCACCGACATTGTGTTGCACATTGGCGAAGAAGGTGCGGAATTCCTCGAGGACCAGCGCATCATGGGCATCTTAGAGAAGTACTGCAAGTTCATGCCTGTCCCCGTGATCTGCGGCACGTCCACCACCCAAGAGGACGACCCCAGCGGAGAAAAGGACGAAGAAGGCAACGTCAAGAAGGTGTCTGTGGAGGTGCCGCGCGTGATCAACGCCAACGACCCCATCTGGCTCAAGTCGCCTGCCGACCTCAAGGACGAAGACTACCTGGAGTTCTACCGGACCCTGTATCCGATGAACTTTGACGAGCCCCTGTTCCAAATCCACTTGAACGTGGACTTCCCCTTCAACCTCACGGGCGTGCTTTACTTCCCCAAGGTGAAGAAGGAAATGGACTTGCAGCGCAACAAGATCCACCTCTACTCCAACCAGGTGTTCATCACCGACAACGTAGAGAACATCGTTCCCGACTTCTTGACGCTGCTGCACGGGGTGATCGACTCTCCGGACATTCCGCTCAACGTCTCCCGCTCCTACCTGCAGGAAGATGCCAACGTGAAGAAGATCACGTCACACATCTCCAAAAAGGTCTCCGACAAGTTGGGCAAGATGTTCAAGGACGACCGCGCGGACTTTGAGTCCAAGTGGCAGGACATCCAGATGTTCACCGAGTACGGCATGCTCATGGACGAGAAGTTCTTTGAGCGCGCAGGCAAGTTTGCCCTTTACGGCGACACCGAAGGCCAGCACCGCACCATGGACGAATTGGTGGAGTCCCTCAAAGAGACCCACACCGACAAAGACGGCAATGTGGTCATGCTCTACACGCCCAATCCCGAGGCCCAGCACGGATACGTGTCTTCGGCCCGTGAAGCTGGGTACACGGTATTGCATCTGGAAAGCCCCCTGACCTCACACCTGATCCAGAAGCTGGAGATGTCCGCTGGCGATACCAAGGTGCAGTTCCGCCGGGTCGACTCCGACATTGTGGACCGCCTGATCCCCAAAGACGACGCTCCCGAAAGTGCGTTGGAAGAGGACCAGCAGAACGCCCTCAAAGAGGAGTTCGAAGGGCTCGTTCCGGACAAGACCATCTACAAGGTGGCCTTTGCAGCCATGAGCCCCACAGCCCCCCCCGTCACCATCACGCAAAGCGAATTCATGCGCCGCATGAAGGAACAGCAGCGCGTGGGCGGCGGCGGCGGAATGGCCATGTTTGGCAACATGCCCGACAGCTACGACTTGATCTTCAACGCCAACCACCCATTGGTGACCGGATGGGCCGAAAGCGATGCGGAAGCGCGCAAGCCCAAAGTGGAACGGGCCATCGCCCTCGCACGCCTCTCGCAAGGCCTGCTCCAAGGCGAAGAGCTCACCACCTTCATTGCTGCCGGTTATGACGGACTTAACGACTAAACTGCATTCATGAAATACGCACTCTGGGCCATTCTGGCCTTGCTCCTCCTCGGTGGCTTCAGCGCCATGTCCAGCTACAACGGACTCGTCTCCCTCGAAGAAGGAGTCGATGCCGAATGGTCCAATGTGGAGACGCAGTACCAACGCCGATTCGACTTGATTCCCAACCTGGTGGCCACTGTACAAGGCGCTGCCGACTTCGAACGGGAGACCCTGACCGCCGTGACCGAAGCCCGGGCCTCGGCCTTCAACGCCATGAAGGCGGTGGGCAACGGAACGGGCAGCATCGCCGATTTCCAACGATCCAACATGGTGCTCGGGGGCGCCATGAACGGCATGCTGGGTTACAGTGAGCGCTACCCGGAGCTCAAGGCCAACCGGAACTTCTCCGACCTCCAAGCCCAGCTCGAAGGCACGGAGAACCGCATCTCGGTGGCCCGCAAGAAGTTCAACGACACCGTCAAAGGCTACAACGGCAAGGTGCGCCGCTTCCCCGGTGCGCTCTGGGCGGGTATGTTCGGCTTTGAGCAGCGTGAGTACTTCGAATCGGTGGAAGGTTCCGAGGCTGCCCCTACGGTGGATTTCGGCTCCTGATGGCGGCGCGCGAATACCTGTCCGATAAGGACAAGGCCGACATCCTCGTTGCCATCTCCGACGCCGAGTCGCAGACCAGCGGGGAGATCCGACTCCATGTAGAGACCCGCTGCAAGGGCGAAGTGCTTGACCGTGCCGCCACGGTCTTTGAGACGCTGTCCATGCACAAGACCGAACTCCGCAACGGGGTGCTGTTCTACCTCGCCACTCAGGATCGGCAGTTCGCCATCCTCGGGGACGGCGGCATCAACGCGGCCGTTCCAGAAGGCTTCTGGAACGACGTTAAGGATACCGTGATCGCGGGCCTCGCAGCCGGCAAGGCGGGTGAAGGCCTCGCAGCCGGCATCCGTTTGGCGGGTGAGCAGCTCTCTGCCCACTTCCCGGTGGCCGATGACGACGTCAACGAGCTCTCGGACGACATCAGTTTCGGATCATGAAGCGCCTGTCCTCCCTCCTGCTGTTGGCCCTTGCGGCCATCACCTTGACGACCGGCGGGCTGCTTGGCCAAGCCGACCTGGAGTGCCTGCCCGAAAACGGCACGCCGGGCACTTTTGTTTACGACTACGCCGACCTCCTCTCCCCAGAGGAAGAAGCGGAGTTTAACGGGACCATCCGCGCCCTCAACGACACGACGCCCAACAGCATTGTCGTGGTGACGCACCCCGACTTCTGCGGTGAAGAGCCGTTTGAATTTGCCGTGGGCGTGGGCGAGAAATGGGGCGTGGGCGACGCGGAATTCGACAACGGCATCGTCTTGGCGCTCTCTCCCAAAACCAGGGACCGCAAAGGACAGGTGTTCATCGCGGTTGGATATGGTTTGGAAGGTGCCATTCCCGACATCACTGCCAACCGCATCATCGATTTGGAGATGATCCCCGAGTTTAAGCGCGGGGGGCCGGACGCATACGGCTGGGGCATCCGCAATGCCTTGGACGTCCTTGGGCCCATGGCCAGCGGAGAAATCCAGGAGTACGAACCCGGCACGCCGCTGGGCGCTGCGGGCATGATCGTGGCCCTCCTCTTCTTTGGTTTCGTCTTCCTGGTGCCCATCATTGTTATGGCGGGTGTTGTGCGGCGCTATGCAGGCAGCAACGACTTGGGCTCCCTTGTGGCTTTGATGCTCTTGGCCAACCGGTCCTCCCACCGCAGCCGGGGCTCTTTTGGGAACTTCAGCAGTGGAAGCGGTGGTTTTGGAGGCAGTGGCGGTTTTGGAGGCGGAAGCTTTGGCGGTGGCGGTGCCGGGGGAAGCTGGTAATCAGAAAAAAGGACGATGGGCAGATACACAAAATTTATAGGAGGCGCCCTCGGCTGGGCTTTGGGCGGACCCATTGGCGGCATCCTGGGGTATGCCTTTGCGTCCATGATGTCGGACGACAGCCTCTCCATGGAGAGCGGTCCCCAACCTAGCGGCCGGCCTCGCGGAGGCGGTCCCCGCCAAAGGCAGACCAGCGCCGGTGACTTCGCGGCATCCATGATCGTCCTCAGCGCGGCGGTCATGAAGGCCGACGGCCGCATCCTCAAGTCCGAGCTGGACTACGTGAAGCGGTTCTTCGTGAGCAATTTCGGCGACGCCCAAGCCGACCGCTACATCCTGACCCTCCGCGAAGTCTTGAAGCAAGACGTAGACGCCCGCGCCGTTTGCCGACAGATCCAAGGCATGATGGAGCACAGCAAGCGCTTGCTCCTGCTGCAATACATGTACGGCATCGCCCAGGCCGATGGCAACGTAGACCCGAGTGAAGTCGAGGTCATCCGCCAGATCGCAAACTGGATGGGCATCAGCACCAAAGACAGCAAAAGCATCGAAGCCAGCTTCTACACCGACGTCGCCTCCCACTACGCCGTCCTCGAAATCCCGGAAACGGCCACCGACAGCGAGGTCAAGAAGGCCTTCCGCCGCATGGCCGTCAAGTTCCACCCCGACAAGGTGCGCGACATGGGCGCCGACTACCAGAAGCAGGCCCGCGTCCGCTTCGACCGCATTACCGACGCCTACGAAGCCATCAAAAAACAGCGCGGCATCAAGTAGGGCTGGCCGCATTCCACTGCCGGCCCTCTGCCGGCCCTCCCACCGCGCGGATTTCGCCCTCGCGGTCGAAATCCGGCATGTGCTCCCCGTCGGCCTTCGGCCTCCAAAGTTTCAAAGTGTCAACCCTCCTTCGCTACGCTCAATCGGCATCCCTGAGACAACGCACGGAGAATCCGAAACGATGAAGGTAGGTGTGCCGGTAGATGCCTGGATTGGCGTTGCCACAGTTCCGGGACCAAGCATAGCCGTCACTGGGCGAAGAACTCCACCAGATGCCGAAGTACCCGACATAGTCGAAGAAGCCATTGCCGTCGTCGAAGCGGAAGCCGCCCGGAAGGGCCGAAAACCCAAAATTGTCCGTGCCGTTGCCATTGTCGTACCAGCCTGTTGTCGATTTCAAGGCTGTCCCCTCACCGCATGCATCGATTACAGTGCATTGGTCGATTGGTCCGGCACCCAAGTATGTCTCCAATGCCGTCCACTCTCCATCCGTAGGAACATGCCAGCCGCTCGGACACAGGCCGCTCCCATTGTTCACGGCGTACCAATTGTACAGCCGGCCGTAGGTCAAGGCGTTGTATGCAGCGTTGTCATAATCACTGCGGGCTCCCGTGCTCAATCCTGACCATGTAGCGTCGTCGGTGACCTCCGGGATCGCCGAGCCATCAGCATACACCGTCGTGCGCAGGTTCTCCGCAAACCAGCATTGGTCGCCGATCTCCACCGCACTGTAGGTGTAGCCGTCAAATTCAATGCTGCTGCATGAAGAGCAACTGCCATCGTCCGTGTTGGCAGCCGGGTCATAGTTTGCAGCTACCGCATCTGTGCAACCTTGAACCTGAGTGTATGTGGTTCCATTGCTGAGGTAAACCTCGACAGATCCATCGGACTGAAGGATGGTGCTGTCGACCGAGAACTGGGCGATCGAATCGTGCAAAGCGAGGTTTTCTGCAGCGAGATCTTGGATGTTGAACAGGTTACAATCCTCTTGTGAAAAGAGCGAGGCTGATGCCATGAGCATCAGCAGTGCTGTAAAGAAGCGCATTTGGTTTGGTTGTAAATGGCCAGTGAGGACCAGCGGATGCAATCTACCATAGTCCCTTCCTTAAGAGTCATATAACACACGTCCAATTTGTATTCGCAGCCAAACGGAGTGGCCTTGACTCCTTCAGACGCGAACGAACACCTCGGCGGTGCGCGACATGGCTGGCGACCACCAGAAGCAAGCCCGCGTCCGCTTCGACCGCATTACCGACGCCTACGAAGCCATCAAAAACCAGCGGGGGATCAAGTGAGAATCCATCACCACTATGCGCTGAATGGACCAATTGAATGCAAGTAAATGCCGGGACAGAAATGGGATCGGAAATTCCACCTGTCTAAAAAACTTCCCAGATTTTGTCGACCTCCCTTTTGAGTTCGCCTGTGATCATGTTCGTAGAGGTTTCGGAGCCGGAAATATAGGGTGCGCGCGGAGGCGGTATCTTGGGCCTGCTGAAACAAACTGCGCCATGGCCTTGCTCTTGGAATTCCTAAATATGGGATGATAGATCAACGGCAAAAACGACAAGTGATGGAGGACATTTTTGAGAACATATTGGAGTCCGACATGGCTCCATCAAAAAAAGTGGGGTGCCGCATGATGACATTGGCATTTGACTTCCTCAGCAAGCAAGATGCCCCCATCCGTTCTGCATCAATAACAGAGCACATTCGCAATACCGCGGTACTCACGGCTCACGAACTCGTACGCTTTGAAAAAACCGGCTATATCCGATGGGAAAGTCTTCTACACTTTTACTCCATTGACTACGTCAAAGCTGGTTTCATCACCAAAGAGAAAGCCGGTTGGTCATCAACAGAAAAAGGAAGACAATTCCGCCAAGCCAATGGACCTATTGCCATGTTCAATCAAGCCGGAGTTCTTTACCGCGATTGGAAAAAGGCCAGACCAGCAAAAAAGGTTCAAGAGCCAGAGTTAGAGTGGAGCAAATCGCGGGTATGGTTGATTGCGCCAGGCAGGGGAGCGCGCTACTGGAATCAGTTCAAAGACCAGGAGGAAATCAACATTGGTTGGGATGTAGGTGACGCTTCTCAATATTCGGACGAAGAAGCTGTCAGGCTGGCAATGCGGCGCAAATGGGACCCCGAAAAGTCGTATCGAAACGATGGCTTGGCTGTGTATCAATTTGCCCAGGTGATGCAGGTTGGAGATGTGGTCATCGCCAAGAAAGGCAACTCGACCTATCTCGCTTATGGCGTGGTGGTTTCTGACTACCGCTATGAGGAGCGAGCCAATGACCACCCGAACATCCGAAACGTGATGTGGATTGACGACTCTGGCTGGGAAGAAACAGAGCAAGAAATTGTGATGAAAACGCTCACTGACATCACGAAATACCCCACTTATGTCGAGCGGCTCGAAACACTCTTTGGAACCGTGTTTTCCGAAGTAAGCGAAAACTTTCTGGCGGGCGGAGCCGGTCCCGATGACCATGGCTCAGAAGAAAGTGGAAGTGGTGGACCGTATTCGATCGACTCCCTCCTCTCCGAAGTTTTCATGGAGCGCAGCGAGGCCGAGGAATTGCTCGAGGTGCTTCGGCGCAAAAAGAACATCATTCTTCAGGGACCTCCAGGTACAGGAAAGACCTTCATTGCGAAGAGGCTGGCCTACGCTGCCATGGGCCACAAGGACAAGGGGCGGCTGGAGATGGTTCAATTTCACCAATCATACAGCTATGAGGATTTCATCCAAGGGTTCAGGCCGGCTACAGGTGGTCAATTTGAACGCAAGGATGGCATTTTCCTGCGGTTTTGTGAAAAGGCCAGATCCATGCCGGAGAAGGACCACTTCTTTGTGATTGACGAAATCAACCGCGGCAACCTGAGCAAGATTTTCGGCGAACTCATGATGCTGATCGAAGCCGATAAGCGCGGAGACTCTCATCGTGTTCAGCTCACATACAGCGGCAAAGGAGAGCACTTTAGCATCCCCTCCAATGTCCACATCATCGGAACCATGAACACCGCAGACCGGTCGCTTGCCATGGTGGATTATGCGCTGCGCCGCCGCTTTGCCTTCTTCAATATGCCGCCACGGTTTGGCAGTCGCTTCCGCGCCCAAATGAAAGCTGACGGTTGTCCAGCACCGTTGATTGACCAGATCACAAACCGGCTCAACGCACTCAATGTCTCTATAACTGGAGATTCAAGCCTTGGCCAGGGATTCAATGTGGGACACAGCTATTTCATCGACTCGGAAGACGGTCAATTGTGGCCCAACGGAAAAGAAGACGAGGTGTTCACTGCCATCATCAAGCACGAGATCGCGCCACTGCTGGAGGAGTATTGGTTTGACAACGCTGGAAAGGCCAAAGAGGAAATCGACAAGCTGAATGGCTGAAGCGGCTTCCTTGGATGCTGGTGATACGCCACCGGTGAGGGAGCCCGATGAGAAAGAGGAGCACCTGGTGAGGAAGATTCCCATTCGCAACCTCTATCACCTCTTGGCCTATGCCTTCGACGCCAAGTTCCTGAATTGGGAGGAAGTCAAGTCCATAGAGGACGATGACCATGCCGGCTATTTTGAGCTCCTCTCCCATGTGCTGGTGGCCGGCGTCAAGCATGTGGTCAAGCGGGGACTCGACCGCGGCTACAAACCGGTGACTGAGGAAATTCGGGGGGTGCGTGGCAAGCTCGAACTGAGCGCTTCTCTGTCTCGCCTGAGCCTGCCTCAAGGCAAGGCGGTCTGCACCCACGATGAGTTCACCTCGGACATCCTCGCCAACCGCATCCTCAAGGCCACACTTTGGCGGATCGCCCGGCATGAAGCGCCTTCCAAAAAGTTGAAGACCGAGGTTCAGCAGCTGTTTCATCGGATGCCAGAAGTGTCGCTGGTGCCGGTCCAACCCTCCTTGGTAGGGCGTGTGCGGATTCACCGCAACAACCAGTGGTACGCCTTCCTCATGGGGTTGTGTGGACTCATCCTCGAAGGCCTTTCGGTGAAAGAGGAAACGGGCAGCACGCGGAAGCGCCAATTCCAAGACGTGGTCGAGAAACAGCTGCACGCCTTGTTTGAGCAGTTCGTTCGGAATTTTTACCGAGAGCACTTGGCTGCCCATGGATGGAAGGTGCACCAGGGAGGCAAGGTTTTGCACTGGGACTTGGTTCCGGAGCAAAAGGGAATCGGCTCAGGGCAGCTCGTCCCGCGCATGGTCATGGACATATCCATGGAGCATCCGGACCGCCGCATCATCATCGACACCAAGTTCTACTCTGGTGGAGGCTTGACCTCGAGCACTTCTGGATCAGAAGGATACGTATCCAGCAACATGTACCAGCTCAATGCCTACTTGACGCAGTTGGCGCGCGATGCTCGGAATCGAAAGGCCAAGGGTGAAAAGCCCCTGCACCCTTGTGACGAGGCTGCCGAAGGCATGCTGCTCTATGCCACGGTGGATGATCGCGATTACGAGCACCACTATCGCATGGAGCCGCACCGCTTCAGTGTCGCCACCGTCAACCTCAACCAAGACTGGCAGGCCATCGAGGCTCGGCTCTTGGCCCTGATTGAAGGTCAACCTTGAAAGACCACCATAGACCCACGTCCCACCGCCACTGGCTGGTGCAAAGCAAAAGCGGCCCCGAGTGGGGCCGCTTTCCATTTAATATCGGTCGTGGATCACAGTGTTTACTGCGCTCAGTGGCGTACGACGGGGAGGCGCCATTGGCCGGTGCCGTCGGTGAGGCGCACGGTGTAGTGGCCGGGGGCCAAGTCGGTGAGGTCCAATGTGCGGCGGCCCGTCGATTGAGCGTTCCAC
>CAJQJX010000033.1 GCA_905478795.1 uncultured Flavobacteriales bacterium | reverse complement strand
TGGAATCCGGACGCCCACCTCACAGGATCAGTGCCCAAAGACCACTGCACAGACTGGGCCATGCCAACCTGGGCTGTAAAGGCCAAAGCCACGATCAAGGGAAGTCGAAACAACATTGCCATCCTATACGAGCAATGTTAAGGTAATGTTACCAGAACCTAAAGCCAAATCAGAAATAATATAATTAGATGTTGACTTACATCTATTTATTAGCTAAATTATAGGTTATGTCGAAGTTAAACAGTGACTCACAGGTTCCGGCCAAAGCGCTGAAGCCACATCGAAGCTGGTTAACAGAGGGTGTTTTGGACGCTGAATACAAGGAATATGTTCTGTTGGCCTGGCTTCAAAAGGTCAAACAAGACCTGAACAGCACAAAGCTCTACCCTGCTTTGGCAGATGTCATTGAAAAACACAGAGAGCTCAACGCCATCAAGAAAGGCTTGGATCAAGGCAAGGAAAGCGGGCCCGTGATCGGTTTGGATTTTGCCCGCATGCAACTGCTCAGGAGCTCATCGAATACCTCCTCTTCCTTAGAGGAGTATCTAAAAGAACTCATCCAAAGGGCCATGCCTCACCTGGACAGCGCCATGCAAGAAGGCAAATCGCTGTACGACCAGATTGACGCCAACATTGAATTTTGCCCCATAGGCGTCCAGCCATTGCACGTGAGCGAAGGCTACCTTCTCGTGACACAAGGAATGCACACCCAGCGCAAGCTCCTCGCATACCGCTACAACAAATCCAAAATCACCCGCGGTGGTGATGCGTTTTTGGAACTAAACCTTGAATGCATAGAGACCCGCAACCTTTCGAGGTTAGAAACCGCTGATGACATCAAATGGAGCTTGATCCGACGCTACCGCCAGCTGCCACAGCCTGCGACATACCATGTCCATGCGGAACATATGGTGCCGTTAAAAGCCACACTGCTCCCTATTGCAAGGCGCAAGTTGCTTCAAGAAATAGCCCAGTGTTGAGGGCGGTGATTATTTGACGATGACCACTTTGATGGCAGAAGGGCCCTTGTGGCTCATTTCTACCTCAAATTCAACCTTGTCACCTTCGGAAACCTCTTCCTTCATGTTGGTGACGTGCGCAAAAATGCTGTCGCGCGTGTCCGTGTCTCGAATGAACCCAAAGCCTTTGTCGGAATTGAACATGGTCACAACACCTCGACGGGTCTTGTCTACCGGTTCCATATCCTCATCCTTTGGAACACTGATCTGGATGTCTTCCAAGTTGATCTCCTCCCGTTCGGTCGGATCAGGCGGTGTATCCACGATACGACCAAACTCGTCCACATAAGCGATCATATCAGGGCTATCAAGCGTGCGCTTGTTCCCTTTCGCCTCCTGCTTCTTGAGGTCCTTTTCCTTCTTCTTCTTGGCGCGCTTTGCTTCTCTTTCGCGCTTGCCGAATGTTTCCTGAGATCGTCCCAAATCGTTGATTTTGCCGCAAATGTAGACCCTTCATGCGCTTTTGCCGTCACGCAGACGAACTGTTTTCAACCAATGAGCCATTGCAAGGGGCACCAATCCCTATCCTACTGATATAATATGCCACATCCGGCCCCTGAATTCCACAGTGTCTCCCGGACCTAGTGATTGCATGGCTTGTGCCAAGGGCGCGTCCGAAGAAATGGCACGCCATGTGGCATCACCAGGCCCTTCAAATTTCCCCCAAGCCACGCCAAGAATAAATCCGCCCTGATCTGTGCTCACAATCGCACCCGGCCTGACCTGTTCTCGGCCCCGCAGAGGCTCCAAAGCATGCCATTGCCTCATCATACCCTCTACCCTAGAGAGGCGGGCTGCAGCTTGCTCCATCTCCATTTGTACCATAGCACGTCCCGTTTCATGCTTATCCCCCGCCGTGCTTTTTGATTCACCCTCAAGACTCGTTTGAAGCTCTTCAAAAGCGGTCCTGGCCCGGGCCAGTCCAAATTCCATAGCAGCAGCCAATGCCTCTGCCACTTCGCGGCGGTTCAGTGCAGTCATCGGAACAAAATCCGCCAAGTCCCATCGACCTTTACCATTTCGGAAGACAAGCCTTCGGCCGTTGGAAACTCAGCGTGCACAATGATGATCTCCTCGGTTTCCATTTCCGCGCGCAAAAACATGTCTTCCCATTCTGCAGCACGGTCCAAGACCCTTTGCTTTTGAGCATCTGCAAATACGCCGCCTGCAGATAAGAATGCCTTCACTTCGGATTGGTAGGCATCAAACCGCGGCAGCACAAATCGGGCCACCCAAGCTTTGGCTTCTTCCCAACTCCCCGCGTCTAAGGCCTGGCTATATGCCGTGAACACCCTCCGCTGTTCAGCATTCAATGCGTAGAGATTGTCTTCAATCCACCATGAGCCCTGGTCATGCGCCAGCGTCAAAAATTGATAGGAACGGCCATCAGGATCCACCTTTACACGGTACTTCCCTTCTGTATCGGCCAAGGCCTGGCATGAAAACACCGATACTTCGAGTCTCTGCTTGGCAATGGACTTTTCTTTCTGCGCCCTTCGCTGCACTTCTTCGGAGAAACTCAGAATACGCTGATTGGACCGCTCCACATCCCAAGACGTCCATTCGGCCCAAGCGTCCCTGCTGCTGGGGCGCACAAATTCAGCAGCCGATTCAATGTCCTCGTTCATTTTTGAGTTCAAAAAACCCTTTGCGACCGCCTTCCAACCATCAGGGCAACTGTTGTCTACGCCCTGGGCCCATTGAACCTGGAAAGACCCTGCCAGAACGGCCAAAAGAAGCAATGTTCCACACTTTGACATGTCTCAAAAGTCACGAATTCCTTCGAGAGATTCGGCTTTTGCCTCACAATGATGTGAAACCACGCCCCTTTGCGACTCCATTGCCCAACACAAAGCCCCAAGTCCTTCCCCCTCTCTTCAGTCCTTTTTGGACCAACACAATGGCAAAATCACGATCTTACCGTCACATTGAGTTGGCCAAAGTGGTATTTCAGATAGCCCGGTGCAACTTTTATGCGTCTTTAGGTATTCAATGAACAGTAACTCTCGACCATGCGACACCTTATACTCCTTTTACTTCTGGCTACTTCCTGCTTCGCAAGTGCCCAAGAATCTTGTGTTTTCGAAGCAGACATTGCCATCGAAACCGCAACTTGGGGGGACGAGGTCAGCTGGAACCTTATAGACGCATCCGGCGCCGTCATCTTTTCTGGATCCAACTATTCCTCCAATTCGTCCTACCTCACAACCGCTTGCTTGAACGACTCCTGCTACACGTTAGAGTTAATCGACAGCTTTGGAGACGGGTGGAACGGAGCGAGCATCTCCGTGAACTACGCTGACTTGGGCATCATGATTGGCCCACTCACCATGGACCAGGGTGATTACGCCTCTTTCTCAGTGGGCACGAGTGCCGCTTGCAATGGGGCCCTCATTGACGGCAATGGAGTCAACAATGATCAATACGGCTGCATGGACACCGGGGCGTTGAATTTTGATACCACTGCGACCGTCAACTGTTGCTGTCAATATCCCGAGGATTGCAGCACCTCAAACACCCTCACGATCATCCAAACATCTGGGGCATCGGAACCGTGGTGCGACTCCCTGTGGTGGGGGCCCGTCGCCGAGCTATGGATCTTTGACAACAATTCAACTTGGTCCCCGAGCTTCCAAGGTGCCAACGAGCAAGGTCAATGGATCATGGAAGGGTGCATTTCTGATGGCTGCTACAATGTCCTCGCATACAATTCGAATTGCTCGGGATCAGGAACATTGGAGTTCTTGGTGAACGGAGCCTTGCAAGTTGGATACGGCGTGACCGATTCAACGAGCACATCATTCGCTCTCGGCATCAATCAAGACGGTTGCGGTTTCAGCATCTACGGTTGCACTGACCCCGAAGCTCCGAATTACAATGCCGACGCTGACACGGACGACGGATCTTGCTTGGAACCCTGTGACTGCCCCGACGGGTTCGATCCTGTATGTGGTTACGAGTACTCGACGGGACTCACCATGACCTTCAACAATATGTGCGAGCTGGAATGCGCCGGCGCATACTTTCAGTGGGAAGGCGACTGCAGCACCCCTCCTATTTATGGCTGTTTGGATGCCGATGCACTGAACTACAACCCCAATGCGACTGCCGACAGCGGCGGGTGCATCTACCTGCCAGAATGTGGAGATGGCCAGGCCATTACAGTGTCGTCCACCATGGACACACTCGATCCAATTGGTGGGATATTCGGCAATGCCCTCTCCGCTTATTTCACAGGGCCCAATGGCTTCATCAACAGCTTCATCACCTACTACGGTGACGATGGCAGCTATGCATCATACGGGTGTCTAGAAGACGGATGCTACAACTTCCATGTTGTTTCCAATGGGTGGACAACCGGAGGCAGCATTGACGTGAGCATCAATAGCGGTGATCCCGTGACCTACATCTTGGGTGCAGATGCTTATGAAGGCGTCTTTGCTTTTGGTGTGAATGAAGAAGACTGCGAGGTCTATTTTCCAGGCTGCACCGATCCAGAAGCACAGAACTACAACCCCAGCGCCACCGAAGATGATGGCTCGTGCCAGTATCCATTCTATTGTCCAGACAGTTTGATCACCGCACAATTGTATGTGTGCACATTCTCCGGTGGAGACGAGGTCTCTCTGACCATCTCAGACAGCCAAGGCAACATCATTTATCTCCAAGATGGCTATCCAGACTTGACCATCGACTACATCGATGTGTGCTTAGACCCCACAGAATGCTACACCGCCACCATGATGAATCTCGCCGGTGGCGACTCTTGGAATGGTGGATACTTTTGGATTCAGACCTCCGGTATGGAGTGGGTCAATGGCTCTTTACAAGGCGCATCCGAACAGAGCATCGAATTTGGAACAGGAGAAGACTGTGGCGATGACATCAACACCACAGTATGGGGTTGCACCGACCCCAATGCGCTCAACTTCGATCCCCTCGCCACCATAGACGACGGATCCTGTGAGTATGACGGCACCGACCCTGTGGACCCCATTGATTGCGATGGAGACAACTTCGTCTCGGGTCTATACTTTGCCGGCGATGCCTTTATCAGCGAGGTCAGCTGGGCCATTTTAGATTCCCTGGGCAACGTTATGCTCCAAGGCAATGGCGGCAGCCCGAACGGCATTGGGGATGCCTATTCGCAAGGGTGCATACCTGACGGATGCTATACCATAGAGCTTTACGACAGCTTTGGCGATGGTTGGGGCGGCGGATTGCTCATCATCACATCCGACGATGTGCTCGCATTGACTTTCACACTCGAAGAAGGCGAGTACGCCTCTTTCCCCCTTGAACTGGGCAGCGGATGTGGCGGGTCTCCATTGACCATTTGGGGATGCACCGACCCCGGCGCTTCAAACTATGACACGGACGCCACGGCTGAAGACGGCTCCTGCGAGTACGCTTCATGTCCACTTCTTGAAGTCAACATCGTAACCTACACACTCTCTAATGGAGATGAAATAGGATGGACCATCGAAGGCGCATCAGAAGAAGATTCTATCTGGGTCAATTCTATGCCCATGGGGGATTTTGAAGTGCAGACGCACACCCTATGCTTGGCTGCCGGTTGTTACACCATGACACTTCAAGACAGCGCAGAGGACGATTGGAACCAAGGCTGGGTCGAGGTCTGGATGGACGGCGCGCTGATGACCACCGCAACCTATGATGCAGACGGCACCAACTCCATGAACATGGGCATTGGTTTGGACTGTGGTGACGCTCCTGGTGTCGCTGGTGGAAACACCAATGCAGGCATGAGTGGATGGGATGCCACGGTAGACTTTAGCATCTACCCCACTCCCACTGGCGAGATCGTCAACATATTGGGCGATGGCTTTGACCATGAACTTCCCGTGGTGGTGCGCATCAAAGACATGATGGGTAAGCTCGTAACAGAGCGCACGGTGCTGCCAGGAGAGGGAAAGGTGGCGTGGCAGTTCGATGTCCGCGATTGGCCTGCTGGGATTTACACAGCAGAAGGCACGCAAGGCAACACAGTAGCCGTGGGCAAGGTTTTGGTCGCCCGATGAGCGCGACATCGTTTGAACGACCAAGTCAACGTCTGCAAAGTCTTCACGCTTTCTATTGAGCACTCCACACTTCAGAATTAGCTTCGCGCCGAATGCCCTTAGAGGTATTAACAATTGTGGATAACGCATGTTATCACATTGTGAACGACAACGGACCTCCAAGTGGGGTCCGTTTCGTTTTTATGCCCCACTATTGTCTTGTCAGCAACGACAACGCAACGCTTCGGCAATGCGACCCCTCCGGGGGTGAAGGCTTGCCTTCTGTCGGACCCCCGATGAAATGGCCTCGGCCAAAGAAGCGGGAAGGACCTCGGTTCTGTTGACCTCCAACACGAAAGTGAAGGAGCTGCCGACCTCCGGCGAAAAGGCATCTTGAGAATAGATGGAGCCAAGCTCACCAGGGAGCAATCCCTGACCCGACCAAAGGAGGCACCGCACCCGACCGGTTTACCGGAAATGCTTCGGCATCGGGGGCTGAGACGAGAGTCGAAGCCATCTCCTCGGAGACAAAAGCGGTGAGCGCAACGGACTTCGGTTCAAAGCGCTGAGGAAGGCCCGAAAGCCGAAAGGTGGACGGTCCGACATCGGATCACCTCGTGTGAGTCGATGTGCCAAAGAGTCCAGGGAAAGGCACGCCGCAAGGCAGTTGACCCCGGGGTACTCGGGCCGAAAGGGGCAACCCCGAAAGCCGACTCAATTCGTCCGCGAATTGGACCGCGCCGTCCGCAAGGAAGGCCGGGTGTATCCAGGATAAGCCAACGGTCGTAGACCATGCCGGTTCCGACACTCAGAGGTCCAGATCGCCCGTCAAAAGGCGAAGCATGAAGAACCCCCGTTACTTCATGAGCAGGACACCTTCGGGTGGGCCATGCCTGGAAGAATCCGCATCAGAAACAGAGGGCCTCGGCCTGAAGTGGACGGTGCGGATTTCTTATTTCTAGGCGCTGCAGTTCTCCAATGTGGCTGGACGCGGGCGAGCACTCCGCCGTTCAAGACCCATTCCAAGATTTAGGGCAGTTCCCGTTTGGCAATGCGCTCCAATGGGCCTGGGCAAGCCTTCTGGTGACAGGAGATACAACCCGAAACCACCATAGAATATGACGCTGCGTCAGGATGGGCATTGAAATCAGCAATCCGCTGCTCAAAAGCCATCGCCAGAGCCTTGTAACCCTCTACGAGCATACTCGAATCCGTTGGCGCCAGGTCATTGAGATCGAACTCCGTAAAAGTGGCGCCCGCCCATTCCCCATCACCTTCCAAAAAGCGGGTACGAAAACCGACCAATTCGGCATCCAAATGCCGCATGGACTCTGCCAAGGGACTGGTCCTGTTGGGCTGGGTGGGCGCCAATCGCGGACCTGCAGAAGACGGAGCATGGCCACATTGGGCCAGCACGCAGGCCACTGCGGTTAAACATACCGCTGTCCATTGGCGGCCTCGATTGGGTTTGAACGTCAACCGCATCAATCCTCAATCATCACACCGGTCGCCGTAAAGGCAAGTTGCAACTCCGGCTCGGATATGGCCGCGATGTAGGCTTCAGATTCACCGGCATCATCGGCATAATGACGCAGCATGTCCACCGTCAGCGTGTCGAAGAAGGCCTCTCCTTCCACGATCGTGCGCTTTCCCTCAACCCCTTCAGTAGGAACGAAGAAACCGTAATCCAAGAACCGGACAAAAACAGTGTCTTCTCCAGAAGCCACGTCCATCCAACACCCTTTCTTGCCACACGTAGCCGTGATTTCACCTTCGAAACGGACAGCAGCCCGACCTCCCTCTTCCAGAGCTGCACGCAAACCATCAGCGTCAACAGCACCATCAAGGTCAATCACAGACCCATAGTAAGTCCGACCTGTTTCGGGGTCACTCTCCACAGCCTCACCTCCACCAGAACAGCCTGCTCCAACAGCAAACACTACGAGAACAGGGACCCAACGAAGGCATTTCATATTAGAAGTCATCATGTTGGAAATCTACACAACAAGGCCACACCAACAGGTCAATCAAATCCCGCCAGAAATATCAATTCAAACAGTGCGCACATTCGTTCTGCACTTTGCGTCCAAACTCATGGAAGTGGTTAGTGTATTTATTACACTTGCATTTCGTTTCGCCAAGATGTGCTACCCCTCGTCCATCCTTTCAGCAACAGCCTGCATCGCTTTAGGCTTATTGACGAGCTGTAAGCCCTCTAACCCCGCTGCTGCCAAAGATGCCCGAACGGCTTTTGTGGACAGTGTAATGGGGACAATGGCCTTGGAAGACAAAGTGGGCGAAATGACCCAACTTACGTTGGACATGGTGTGTGTAGGAAAACCCTATCATTTGGAGGAGCCTCACCGCTTGGATACTGCCAAATTGCATAAAGTGCTTGTCGACCTCAAGGTGGGCAGCATCTTGAATTGCGGAGGCCATGCCTACGGACCAGAAAAATGGCACACACTCATTGGCGGCATCCAAGAAACCGCAGCGCGCAAGGCAACCGGTATTCCCGTCTTGTACGGGATCGATGCCATCCATGGCGCCACCTACACATCTGGAGCGGTACTTGGCCCTCAACAGATTGGTCTGGCAGCCACATGGGACACCGCATTGGTGCGCATTTTAGCGGAAAAAACAGCCATGGAAGTCACCGCTTGTGGGATTCCGTGGAACTTCTCTCCAGTGCTCGATGTCGCCCGCGATGCCCGTTGGCCGCGTTTCTGGGAGACCTTTGGAGAAGCCCCAAAACTTGTATCGGACATGGGTGTAGCCATGGTCAAGGGCTACCAAGAAGGACCTTCGCCCATCGCGGCTACCTTGAAGCATTACGTTGGATATAGCCGTCCACTTACTGGTAAAGACCGCACGCCCGCTTGGATTCCTGAGCGTCAGTTGCGTCAAATCTTCCTCCCTCCCTTTGCTGCAGCCATCGACGCTGGAGCGACCAGTATCATGGTCAACAGCGGTGAAATCAATGGCATCCCCGTTCACGCGGACCACCACATCCTCACAGACATCTTGCGCGACGAACTCGCATTCGACGGCATGGTTGTCACAGATTGGGAAGACATCAAGTACCTCTACAGTCGACACAAGGTTGCCGCTGACTATAAGGATGCGATCATCATGGCCATTAACGCGGGCATCGACATGAGCATGGTCCCTACAGACACCAAGTTCCCTGTGCTCTTGGCCGAATTGGTCCGAGAAGGCCGAATTCCGACGAAGCGGATCGACGAAAGTGTTCGCCGTATCCTCGGCATGAAGTACGACCTCGGCTTGTTCGAAACGGGCGGCTTCCCCCCTGCTTTGACCGATTACCCCAGCAAGGATCAGCTTGAAGGCAGCGCAGCGCGTGCTGCCCTTGAGAGCATAACGCTGCTCAAGAATGAAGGTCAACATGCCGTGAATTCAGGCGACCCTATCCTGCCCATTGGAGGAACAGGGCGTATCCTGGTCACTGGACCAACTGCCAACAGCCTGAATGCCTTGAATGGTGGCTGGTCCGGCACTTGGCAGGGAACAAACCCCAAGTACAACACCCCCGGACGTCCTACCGCATTGGAAGGCATGCAAGAGGTTTTTGGAAAGGATCGAATCTCCTTTGCAGAGGTCGACATGGACTTTACCAACGAGGACATCGCAAACATCACGCGAAACGTAAAGTCCAGCAACACCCAATGCGCTGTGGTTTTCTTGGGCGAAATGCCCTACACCGAAGGCGTCGGGAGCATAGAAGACCTTGAGCTCTTTGACAACCAGCAAAACCTCGTCAAGGCCATTCACGCCAAAGGCATCCCCATCATCGGAGTATTCGTTGGTGGACGCCCCCGCACCATGGCGGGTATAGAGCCCTTGCTCGATGCATTTGTAATGGCATACCTACCCGGTGATTACGGCGCTCGCGCCATTGCCGATGTCTTAAGCGGTGATTTCAATCCTTCGGGACGCTTGCCCTTTACTTGGCCAAGAAGCGCTTCTGCTCACTTGACGTACGACCGGAAGCACACGGAAAACATCCAACCCAAATACAACCCAGCACCATTCAACCCTTTGTACACCTTTGGAAGTGGTCTGTCCTACTCCACCGTTGAAACAACAAAGCTTGAGCTGATCAGCGATAGCACCTTGAGCATGGGCGCTGATGTGGCTGTGAAGGTGACCTTGAGCAACACTGGAGACCAGTCCACCACAGAAACGGTGATTCTTTATTCCCAGGATCAGGTGGCAAGCATCACACCTTCCGTGGACGAACTCAGGGCCTTCAAACAGGTAGTGGTACCCGCTGGTGCCACCATAGATGTCGATCTCCGGGTTTCTACTGAAGAGCTTGGATTTATAGGCAAAGACAACAATTACATCGTAGAACCTGGAGCGTTTGGACTGAGGGTGAAGGACCAGGAGGTCGCATTCAACTTAGCAGAATAACAACCCTTACATAAATCAACATGAAACACCTTTACTCAATGATTGCCCTGTTCATGGTGGCAATGGGCGTGAATGCCCAAATGGTTTCCGTAACGTGGAACCTCAACATGACCAATGAGACGGTTGCTCCAGAAGGCCCTTCCGTGGCTGGTGGCGCTGACTTCGGTAACCCCGGAACCAACCCTATGTCTGACCCCGATGGCGATGGCATTTGGACCCTCACCCTCGAAGTAGAAGCCGGATACACCGGATACTACACCTTCACCAACGGCGCATGCCCAGATTGGTCTTGCAAGGAGAACATCGCAGGACAAGCCTGCGCAAATCCTGCCAACTACAACGACCGTCAGCTGGAAAACATCACGGAAGACACCGTGATCAACACTTGCTTCGGCCAGTGCACGACAGATGGCACCTGCACAGCATCAAGCGATGTGAACGTCACCTTTCAGGTGGACATGTCCAGCGAGACCATTGCAGCAGAAGGCATCTTCATGAGCGGCGCTTTTGACGGATGGTGCGGTTGTACCCCCATGTCAGACGACGACGGCGACGGTATCTACAGTGCCACTGTCACAGCTGCACCCGGCGGCTTCGAGTGGAAGTTCCTGAACGGAGGCTGGGCCGGAGAAGAGGTGTTTGACCCTGCTGTTGACGGCGAATGCACCCTCACCACTGGAGAGTTCACCAACCGCTTCATCATGGTGGAAGGTACCGAGGACATCACCCTCGACGCTTACTGCTTCAACACATGCAGCGCTTGCAACGAGACACCTTGTGTTGACCCTGCTCAGATCGACAGCACCATGATGTGCACCCAAGAATGGGATCCCGTGTGCGGTTGCAACGGAGTGACCTATGGAAACGACTGCGAGGCGCAATTCTTTGGCGGCGTAACCTCTTGGACGATGGGCGAGTGCTCCACAAGCTCCATGGTCACCTTCCAGGTAGACATGAGCAACGAGGACATCCTCGGCCCTATTTACGTCACTGGAGCCACTGTCGATGGCTGGTGTGGCACTTGCATTGAGATGACCGATGCTGACGCGGATGGTGTCTACGAGGCCACCGTCGAGCTCGAAGCCGGCGACCACGAGTACAAGTTCAACAACGGCGGCTGGGATGGCACCGAGAACCTCGATTCAGATGAGGACGCAGCGTGCACATTGACCACAGTAGATGAGGGCGGCACTTTTGTAAACCGCTTGTACACCCTCGTAGCGGGTGCTGGAGATGTCACCATCGACGCCGTCTGCTTCAACAGCTGCGTAGCTTGTGAAACCGTTGAAGTTCCCAACACACCTGTGACCTTTAACGTGGACATGAGCGAGCAGACCGTCAGCGGTGCTGTGTACATCTCAGGAGAGTCCATCGACGGATGGGCCGGGTCTTCTGTTGAAATGACCGACGCTGATGGAGACAACGTTTACTCTGTGACCATCGAGCTCGGACAAGGTGCCCACGAGTACAAGTACATGATCGGCAGCTGGGACACCAGCGAAAACCTCGAAGCCGAAGGCGATTCCGCTTGTACTTTGACCACCAGCGGGTTCACCAACCGCTACCTCTTTATCGACTCAGAGGAGGCCATTGACCTCGCTACAGTATGCTACGAGTCTTGCGATGCTTGCGCTCCCGTGAATGCAGTGAATGAGCAGAACGGCTTGTCCTTCCGCGTGTTCCCAAGCGTCACCGACGGCATTGTCACCGTGGCTTTCCCAGCTCCACTCACCAGCATGGCACGCATCGAAGTGCGCGACATGAGCGGCCGCTTGGTCACGACCAACAACCTTGGAGAAGGCATGACCCAAATCCAAGTTGACCTCAACAATCAAACAGACGGATTCTACGTGATCCGCGTTACTGCCGGCTTGCAGGTGGCTACCGAAGTGGTAGTGAAGCAGCACTGAAACTGAATACCACAAGACACTATGAGAATCTTGCTCCTCTTGGGTTGGTTGATTCCACTCGGAATCTTTGCCCAATCCACGGCCATCACCGGAAAGGTGACCGACGCCGATGATGGAATGTCCCTGCCGGGCGTATCTGTTGTCGAAAAAGGCACCTATAACGGCACCGTGACTGATATCGATGGTAACTATACCCTCATGGTTTCCTCCAACGAGGCCACCTTGATGTTTACCTACATCGGTTACAAAACCACGAACGTGGCCATCGCTGGTAAGTCCAATGTTGACCATGCCCTTTCTGCCGACATCGCCGGTTTGGAAGAGGCCATTGTCATCGGATATGGAAACCAGCAGAGGAGCAAGATCTCTGGTGCTGTGGGCACCATTGACATCAAGGACGCCACTTCGGTGCCTGTGCTCCGCACGGAGCAGGCGCTGCAAGGAAGGGCTGCTGGTGTTCAAGTGACCCAAAACTCAGGCCAGCCTGGTTCTACCCAATCCATTCGGATTCGGGGAACCGGCTCCCTGAACAACGCAGAGCCTCTCTGGGTGGTCGACGGCATTCCATCCGGCGGCATCGACTACCTCAACCCTGCGGACATCGAATCCATTTCCGTCTTGAAGGACGCTGCATCTGCGGCGATCTATGGCGCACGTGGTGGAAACGGCGTCATCCTCGTCACCACGAAGAAGGGCGCCAAAGGGCAACCGGCTCAGGTGACCTACGATACGTACTACGGCTTCCAGGAGCCTTGGAAAAAAATGGGACTGCTCAACGCTGAGGAGTATGCCATTTTGATGAACGAAAGCCGGGCAGCGGCCGGGCTCGTCCCCCTGTCTCAACTCGCTGACCCATCCAGTCTCGGTGAAGGCACCGACTGGCAGGACGCCTTGTTTCAGAGGGCTCCCATGGTGAACCACAGCTTTAACTTTACCAAGGGTACAGCCACCAGTTCTACGGCGATCGGCGGAAGCCACTTCGCACAAGACGGAATCATCGGTGGTGAGAAAGGACGCTTCGAACGCACCACGTTCCGCGTCAGCACACAGCAAGATGCTGGAGACCGCTTCCGCATTGGACAAACGGTGAACTTCACCCACATCAGCCGCAATGCGTTGGCTGAAAACAATGAATTCGCGACCCCTGTCGTTCGGGCCTTGAACATGGACCCCGTCACACCAGTATCGCGCCCTGACGGCTCTTACGCTTACACCGAGTTGATCGGTAGCGACATTGCCAACCCCATCAACCAAGTGGCCACGACCTATGACAATTGGGTCACCAACCGCTTTGTCGGCAACCTGTTCGGCGAGTACGACCTGCTGAAGGAATTGAAATTCCGCTCTTCGGTCAACATCGACCTTTCCTTGGGTTCGCAAAAGATTTTCCTCCCTACATATGACCTCGGAGTCGGTGAGAACGACCCGAACCGTCCAGCCTATGAGTGGAGAGAAGTCAACGGACTCATTCGCAATGAAAACAAGTGGTCCAACTGGCAGTGGGAAAACACCCTCCAGTACGACAAGGACCTCAAGAATGGCGACCGCATTCAAACCATCCTGGGCTATTCCGCCTTGTATGGCAATTACCAAAACATTGGCACCTACAGGGACAGCTTGAACTCCAACGATCCGGAGCTCGCCTTCCTCGACAACAGCCTCAACTTCAACGAGCAGGCACCTAACGCCAGTGGCGGATTCGGCGAAAGCTCCTACCTCTCCACTTTTGCGCGCGTTCAGTACGAACTCGGCGACCGTTACTCCATGAGCGGAACGGTCCGACGCGATGGATCGTCCAAATTTGGCGCCAACAACCGTTACGGCATCTTCCCCTCCCTTTCTGCCGCTTGGAACCTCACAGAGATTCCTTGGGTCATCGAAAAGGACTGGATTGAGTTCGCCAAAGTGCGCGCCTCTTGGGGCCGCAATGGAAACGCCGATGGCATTGGAAACTTTGACTTTACCTCCGTCGTCTTCAACGGCCAGAACTACACCTTTGGCCCCGACCAACAACAGGTCAACGGTGCGGGCCCTGTCACCACCTCCAACCCTGACCTCAAGTGGGAAACGGTGGACCAGTTCAATGCAGGTGTGGACCTGGACCTCTATCGGGGCCGTTTCAACATCGTCATCGACTACTTCGTAAAGAACACCAACGACATGCTCGCTGTGGTGCCCGTGCCCGGTGTGGTCGGCTTCTTGCCCGCTGCTACCAACGTGGCCTCAGCCCGCAACAAGGGACTTGAACTCGCCCTCACGTATCGCGGAGAAAAAGGCGATTGGGATTACGACATCACAGGAAACCTGAGCGTCATCCGCAACGAGGTGACTGGCCTGGGTGAAGGTGGACAACCCATCAATACCGGAGGCATCTTCGGTGCGGGCAACGACTTCTCAGCCTACACTGATATTGGCCTCCCCATGGCCGTATTCTACGGCTACGAAACTGCCGGAATTTTCCAAACCGACGAAGAGGCCTTTGCCAATACAGCACAGCCCGAAGCCCAAGCAGGTGATGTCATCTTCGTGGACCAAAACGAGGACGGGATCTTGGACGAAAATGACAAAACCGTTATTGGAAACCCTCACCCTGACTTCACATTTGGACTCACCAGCAACGTGAAGTGGAAGAATTTTGATGCGAGCATCTTTATCCAGGGCTCACAGGGCAACGACCTGTTCAACGGCATCTTCCGTTACGACTTGAACACCACCAACCTTCCCGTCTCTGCGCTGGAGCGTTGGACGGGCGAAGGCTCCACCAACGAGCATCCCCGCATTACGCACACGGACGCCAACCAAAACAACCGCGTTTCTGATCGCTTTGTAGAAGATGGCTCATTCGTGCGCATCAAGAACCTTCAAATCGGTTACACCCTGCCGCAGAGCCTCCAAGACAAGCTCGACATCGGCAAGTGCCGCTTCTACGTCTCGGCCAGCAACCTGCTGACCCTGACCAATTACTCTGGACTCGATCCTGAAATCGGTTCACGCGGAACGCTGGAAATCGGCATCGATCGCGGCTTTTACCCTGTCGGACGGAACTTCATCGCCGGCATTAACGTCACCTTTTAATCCAGGAAACCATGAAGCGTACTCTCCTTCTCCTCCTGATTCCTGCCGTTCTCGTCTCCTGCAAGCAGGATTTCCTAGAACGCACGCCAGTTGTTGGCTCTACAGAAGCCAACTTTTACAAGACGCCTGAAGACGCCTTGTCCGCCACCATCGCTTGCTACAATACCCTGCAGCAAGAGGTCACCAACATCCAAGGCTCTTCTGGCCTCAAGCCTCACTTCCGTTGGTATTTCGGAGACATCATCTCCGATGACACCGACAAAGGTGGATCCGGTGATGGTGACGACCCTCAGCTTTACGACTACGAGCGTTTCCAAGGCAACAGTGCCGGCCAGATGCTCCTCGTTGAATGGCAGGTGGCCTACCGCGGCATTGCATACTGCAACCTGGCCCTCCAAAAAGTTCCAGAGATCGACATGGACGCCGATGTGCGCGACGCCTACTTAGGTGAAGCCCGCTTTATCCGCGCCTATTGGTACTTCAACCTGGTCAAAACCTTTGGAGGCGTGCCGCTTGTTACTGCTCCCTTGGCTTCAACCGAGTATCAGCAAGCCCGTGCCACAACAGACGAAGTGTACACTTTGATCAAGGAGGACCTGGAGTTCGCCATTGAATTCTTGCCATCACGCAGCGCGTACAGCTTGAACGCCCTTGGCCGTGCCACCCGTGGCTCCGCCCAAGGCTTAATGACCAAGGTTCACGCCTTCTTGGGCGAGTGGGAAGATTGCTATCAGGTATCCGGCGACCTCGTCGGAGAAGGCGAATACAGCCTGGATCCTGAGTATGGCAACATCTTCACTGAACTCGGAGAGAACGGGCCTGGCTCCATCTGGGAGATCCAATACATGAACGCCTCCGGTGGCAACTGGGGACAGCAGCTCGAAGGAACTTTCACCAATGTCTTCCAACGCGCCCGTGGCCAATTCAACGGATACGGATTCAACCTCCCCACCCAAGATTTGGTGGACGAATTTGAGGACGGAGATCCCCGCCTGACCGCCACGGTTTTCCAAGAAGGTGACGTCATGGGCGACCGCGGTGTCTTCACATTGGACGCCACCGGGATGCCCCATTTGTACTACGCCAAGAAGAATTTCAACAACGCCGCTGAGGAAGCGCCTTTTGGGGATCCCAACCCGAACGGACACACCAACGACCGCGTGATGCGCCTCTCGGACATCTTGCTCTTTCACGCTGAAGCTTGCTTGAATACAGGACGCACCGAAGAAGCCGCTGCAGCGCTTGAAGCGGTGCGCTTCCGAGCCCGCGGCAACGTCACCTACAACCCCATGGCCACAGACGCAGTGCTGCCTTATATCAGCGCCGCCAACATCACCGTGGAAGACATCTGGCACGAACGCCGGGTAGAACTCGCCTTGGAAGGACACCGCTTCTTTGACCTGGTGCGCCAAGGACGCGCCGCAGACGTCATGCAAGCCCACCTCGACGAGCACTTCCCCAACGCAGGCTATTCCTTTACAGCCGGCGTCAACGAACTCTTTCCCATCCCCAGCAATGAGATTACCCTGAGCGGTGGCCTCATCACCCAAAACCCTGGATACTGATGCGCTTACATCATTTCCCCCTCCTTGCCATCGCGATGGCTTTTGTAGGATGCCAACCCTCAGTGGACGAAGGCATCGAATTGCCCGGCGCACCCAGTGCCGCTTTTGAATGGGAATACCTGTATGTCGACACGGCAGCTGTGCCCTATGTGGACTCCAACCGGGTCGTATTCACCTCTCTGGCAGACGACGGGTTCCTTCACTTTTGGAATTTCGGAAACGGCTTGACCAGCAATGAGACCATCGACACGGCCTTCTATCCCCAAGCCGGGAACTATGAAGCCACTTATTCGGTCTACAGTGCCGGCGGGTCCGGTACAGCGACGGCCACCATTCCAGTGGCCAACACCGTGGAACTCCCTTGCGAAGGCACACTCGCTCTGTTGACCGGATGCGACAACCAGAAGACTTGGATTTTCTCCGGTGAAGCAGGCGCCATTTCTGTGGGGCCGACCCCAGGGAGCACAGAATGGTACAGCAGCCCCCTCGCTGGACTCGTTCCTGAGCAATACGACGACAGCTACCAGTTCACCACCGATGGTTTCTACAACTACAACAACAATGGTGGGACCATCAATCCTTTTGAAGGCTACGTGGTCAATGAACTCGCCGTACCCGACACCTTGAACTACCTCTTGAATGAAGGGGCTGGAATCAACGGTGAAGACCAAATCCTGTTGATTCCAGACGACACCGGTTTCTGCTGGTTTATGGGGGTATGGGACTGCGGTCCCTCCTATGACATTCTGGAACTGACCGAAGACCGGCTCGTGGTGATGGCCCCCATCCAGAATGGGGACTGCACAGCAGGAGAAGGTTACTTCACTTTGATTTTTGCCGCACAATGATGACCACCACACGCTGCCTTCTCTTCATCGGGGTCACCCTTGCCTTTGCGGCTTGCGGAGGCGGAGAAGAATCCACTCCTGCCGAGTTCAGATTCTCCAACGATCGGACTGCTTTTGAGAATGATGCCAATTCGGTATTCTCCTTTGATGTCAGAATCGATGAGGCGAAAACAGAAGAGGTGCGCGTGCATTATGCCACATCTGATGGAACCGCCATTGCAGGCGAAGACTACACAGCCACAGAGGGCGACTTGGTTTTCGCTCCTGGAGAAACCAAGAAGTCCATCGATGTCTCCATCGTCGTGGACGAGCTTCTTGAGGCCGATGAATTCTTTACTGTTTCTCTCAGCAATCCAGAAGGCGGATACCTCCGCGACAACCTTCAGGAAGCCATCGGTACCATTCGCAACGACGATCAGACCCTGGGCATTTCCAATGCTGGCTACACCACGCCAGATTCCTATCCGGGCATGACCTTGGTGTGGGGCGATGAATTTGACACGGATGGCGCCCCAGACGCCAGCAAGTGGACGTATGATCTTGGCAATGGAAACTGGGGATGGGGCAACCAAGAGCTTCAGAACTACACAAGCAACTCCGACAACGTCAAAGTGGAGGATGGCAACCTGTTCATCTTCGCCCGCAACGAGGGTGGCTACACCTCTGCCCGACTGAAGACCCAAGGGATTTTCGACTTCCAATTTGGACGGGTGGACATCCGTGCCATGCTCCCCATTGGCCAAGGAATCTGGCCTGCATTGTGGATGTTGGGATCGGACATTACTACGGAGAGCTGGCCCGCTTGTGGCGAGATCGACATCATGGAGCTCGTGGGCAATCAGCCGAGACTCATCCACGGTACGGTGCATTGGGGACCGGACAACGGGCAGCACCAGTACTACGGTACCACGGCACCCGCCCTCAGTTTTCCTGAGACCTTTGCCGATGAATTCCATGTGTTCTCCATCGATTGGCAGGAAAATGAAATCAAGTTCTACTTGGACGACGTGCACTATCACACCGTCACACCGCAGAACATGAATGGCATGGCCTACCCCTTCAACGACGCGTTCTTCTTTATCATGAACGTGGCTGTAGGTGGAGAGTGGCCCGGTGACCCCAACGAAACCACACCATTCCCAGGATTCATGGCCGTGGACTACATCCGGGTATTCCAATAAACCCCGCTGAATAAGGCCGCCACAACGGCCCTCTGAAACCCCGCCGCTCTCTGAGTAGGCGGGGTTTTTGTTGGTCACCAATCTGAGCTTGAGAACACAGACCGCGTCGGACCATGGGGCAGTGGATGCATTAAAAGAGTAGATTGTTCGCATGAGCGAACATGACGTCATCATCGCGGCCTCTGAACCGCGCTATTGGATCATGATGCTGGGCTGCACAGCATTGGGCCTATCTGGTATCCGCTATTTCAAACGCCACCTTCAAGACAACCCCATTGCCCGCAAAAGGCTGGGGTTCTTTATGATTGGACTCCAGGGACTCGACCTATTGCTAGCGGTCTTCCATCCCGATATCGGTTTTTCCATACACCGCTCTCTGCCCTTACATTTTTGTGGGCTCAATGCCTTGCTCATCGGGTTCAACTGCTTCTGGCTCAACCGCGCTGTGTTCGCGTTCAGTGGATTCATGGGCATCATCGGCGGTGCGCACTCCCTGCTCACGCCACAACTCCCCTCAGGGGACGATTGGCCATTGCTCCTCCTCTTTTACGTGAAGCACGCCGCTTTGGTCTTCGTGCCCATCATCATGGCCCGCAGCTATGGGCTCACCTTCCGCCGTTGGGATTGGATCCGGACATATGGATGGGCCGTGGGGCTCTCCATGGTGGTCATGGGCTTCAATGCCATTCTGAACCTGTACTTCCCACATCCCGGTGGAGCCATCGCAAACTACATGTACGTATGGGAAGCCCCCGTAGCCGACAACCCTTTGGTCTTTGATTGGGCATGGCCGTGGTACCTCGCTCCACTCCATGTGGCACTGTTGGCCCACCTCATTCTGCTGAACGCCGCCTTTAGAAAGTGGAGTCCAGCGCTGCTCAATGGTGAGAGGCTGCGCTGGTTCGAGTAAAGCCTCAGCAGCTTGAGCCAAACAATCCCAGAATAAACAGCACGTCGGTCACATTGACCGCACCATCGGCGTTGACATCGGTATTCCCGCATTCGCCCAAACAACCGAAACTGCCGAGCAGTTGCAAAATGTCGGATACGCCGACAATGAGGTCTCCATCCAGGTCGCCGGGACAACCCACCGTTCCGGTAAAACCTACCGTACATCCTGTGCCGGGATCGGTCGCCGTCAAGGTGTAGTCACCTGCCCCCACCAAGGCCAATGTGGACCCTGTGGCCTCCAATGCACTGCCATTCAAAGACCAAGTGTGGTCTGTCCATCCTCCGGCCGACTGAAGCGTAGCCCCCTCCAGAATCCAATACAAGGAAGGCGGATCAAGAAACTGAACGTCAAGAACTTCGAGTGTTTGACATTCGCCATTGAGCGTCCCGATATAGTGATAGGTTCCAGGGCCATCCACAACGGTATTGCCCCATCCCATGGAAGTACCCGGACACAAACCTGCTGCCGTAGAGTCAAAAGCACACACCTCCGAAACGAGGACATATTGAGCGGCGCTCACCGCACCACAACTGCCATCGTAGACAGCCGTTTGGTCGGACACCGCAACAACGGTGCAGGGCTCAGACCAGGCATTCGTTCCTGTCGCATTGCGCTCCACAAGTGAAAGGCTGCCGAGACCATCCGCCCAAGAATCCAAAAACCCTGCGGCGGTGCCGATTTCCCATGATGTACCCGCATCGAAGGCGCCTGGGCCGTATTCATCGACCACCCAATATCCAAACGGTAAAGCCTGGGCAGGCGGAGCATTGGGGTCAGGATCGAGTCGGTTCACAACCACTTCGCCGCCAGGCACAGAGGCACCGGCAGCCACATTGAGGCTACCGCCCACCGCAGTCAAAGGGTACACCCCTGAAGCGTCGACGGTGATGCGATCCAGCACCCCGGAGCCTACCACCGCTGCAGATGGCGCCAAAGATGCGGGGCCGGTAAAAACACCATGTGTGGAACTGCCGTGCTTGTTGACGAGGAAATAGGTGTCCTCATTGAACTGGTAATAGCCCACGAGATCTGGATCAGATTCAACAGCAGCCTGTGTCAGCGTCAGATGGCGCTGCTCTCGGACTTCCTCCTGAGTCAGGGTGCGGTTCCACACCTTGACCTCATCAATGGCTCCGGTCATGTTTCGGCTTCCCCACCCCCGGTAACTCCCTAGAAACTGCGTCGTCTGCTGTCCCATATCCGGGGTAAATGCATGGTAGGCCTCCTGTCCATTCAGGTAGACGCGAACCCCATCGGGCGCCACCGTCATGGCCACATGAGACCATTGGTTTTGCGGCACGTAAAGACCACTGCTCCACCACCATGCACCATTCGGCCAGTGGTACCCGAGCTCATTGTTTTGTCTAAAGTTGAACCCTCCACCGTTGCCTGCAGAAATCACCATGGCGCTGTATTCGGGTTGAATGCCTTCGGGATACACCCAAGCCATGGCCGTAAACGTGTTGGTCTCCAACCCCATGTCGTGGGTCAAACCATAGCCATTGCTTCCCGAGCAATGGAGGGCCATTCCAGGGGTTCCCGAAGCTTCGCATTGGCTGGACGGCCCCACTTCCACCATGCCCGGTACACTCTTGGTATCGGACACACCGTCGGCATTGGTCACGGTTAGGGACACATCGTAAACGCCCCCTTCGCCAAACACCACTGTAGGATTCCTGGCCGTCGTAGAAGAGACAAACTCGGGCTCAGGATCAAAGCTCCACGCCCAGCTCGCTCCATTGTGGACCAAGATGCTGTGACACTCGAAGTACACGCTATCGCCCGCGCAATAGACCTCGGCGTTGGCCGTCATGGGCTGCGCCAAAGGGGCGGGAACGAAAGGAAAGTCCGCCTGCCAAATGCCCTTGCCTTTGTCTCCCACGCGCAAGACGGCATCCCGATAGAAAGGCAGACACTCAAAGGGCGCCCACCGCGCTGGAAGACCCGTTCCAAAAGAGGTCCAAACATCCTCGCCTTGGGCTTGGTGGAATGCGCCTGTTGTAGACACCACCACAGTGCCCGCGTCGCCCAAACACACCACATCGCGGAGGGCTTCTCCTTGCAGGGCGTCCGAAAGACTTTCACCGGGATTCGACCAACTGCTCCCGCCATTGACCGACCTGCGGATTTCATCGTCGTCGGCTTTAATGACCCACACATCATTGTCGTTGGCAGGATTCAGGGCCACTTCCATACTGCTCCAATTTGAGGGCAGTCCCGAAGTCGGTGACCAACTGTTGCCGCCATCCTCGGACCGGTGCAAGACGCAAGCCCCACCAGAACGAACAACGGCATAGAACACGTCACGGTTCTCACGCCCCTGCTCGATCTCCAACACCGATGCTCCACCACCGAAGTCGTGCATCAATTCAAAACCTGCCCCTCCATCAAAAGAGCGGTAAAAGCCACTGCCATTGCCCAACGCCAAGAAATCAGCATAAACGGCATCCTGGACGAGCTCACTCGATCGCGAATCCACATAACTCTCGTTGGGGTACATGGACATGTTTCCAATGGCCACGGGGGTGCCCTCAAACGCCTGAGGCAGGCGCAGGTCGCTGATGTCGCTGAAGCGAATCTCATTCGCATCAAGTGCATTGACATACCCCGTAGGGGCCTCTGCACCGCCGAGCCGCAAATGCTGCCCAGTGCCAAAGTCTTGGCGATACGCGGTATTGCCATTGTGGTATCGCCCCCCCGACTGGACGTCCGTATTCCACCCTTGAGAGAAGCCCCACAGGGTGGTGTTGTAGATGCCGTATTTGCGGCTCTCATGGGTGGTCAGCTCGTCGTTGCTGTAGTTCAAGCCCCCATCCGTGGCCACCCACACATCATTGCCTTGAACGTGCAGGTCTTGGATGTCTGGGTGCACCCAGCCGATGTCATAGGTGCCTGCCCCGTAGGCTCCGATCCGTTGCCAGGTGACACCGCCATCGCTTGTGGCATTGAGCGCCGTGACCCCCACCCATACGCGGTCCGCATCGTTGTGAGAGACGGCCATACCAAAATCGTAAAAGCCTTGGTAAATGCCCGTCCCATTCATGTTCCCCGTCGCCAGACTGGGGTGCACGTCCACATCATAAGGGGCGCCGTCTTGACCGTTGGGATTGGACCAATTGCTGCCCTTGTCATCGCTGCGGTACAAGCCAATCCACCCGGTATCGCTCGCCTTGCCTTTGCCAATGAGGGCCACGTATACGCGGTCCGGGTCCGCTGGCGTCACCCCTATCCGCCCGCCGTCATCCGCCGCCGCCGATGCACTGGAAGGCACGAAGTAGCCCGCATCGTGGAGCGAAAACGTCGCACCTGCATCGTCCGAACGGTGAAAGGCACAGCGCTCAGGGTTCAATTCGTGAACGAGGGCGTAGACCACTGTAGCGTCAGTGGGGTGAAACCGAACATCCCAAACCTTGCCAGAGATGACGGTAGACCAACTGGCCCCGCCGTCCAGGGTTCTTCGCAACCCATTGTTGGTGGCCACATAAACGATTTCTGCATTCCAAGGGTGGACCACCATTTGGTTGGCAGAAGAGCCGAGGTTGTACAGCAGATCCCAAGTTGTCCCTGCGTTGACCGTCCCATAGACCGTGTTGTTGGAGACAAAATAAAAGGTGCTTGCAGAGGTGGGGGCCACTGCACATTGTGTGACGGTGCGGATCCCCGGAACACCCAACGTAGCCGGTGTCCAGGTCAAGCCCCTATCGGTCGTCTTGAAAAGGTCACCCGCCTCGATGCCCGCAATGGCCACATCGGGATTGGACACGCATTGGTCAAAGCAATACAGGTTGCACTGCCAAGACACTGGGAAATGGCCTTGACTCTCGTCGTTCCACGTCTCAAACGGGCCAATGGCCTGCCATTCCGGATCTGTGGCGTCAGCCTGTCTGGACCATTGGCCTGTTGCACCGCCGCCGGCATCGAACTGCTCCTGCGCCCATTCACCTGCATCTTGTATGGTTCCGTCGGGAGCGACCCTGTGCTCCACGTGCATGAGCCAGTGCTTAAAGTTCCGCTCGTGCATGTCCTTTTGGTAGGGCCTGCTGCGCCAATAGGCCTCCCTCAAGTCGACGACTTCATGAAAGTTCGCCGCTCCGGAATACATGCGCTGCGCCCATTCGGGTGCATCGCCCTGGGCACCAGGCACCCATTTAAAGGTGCCTTCGTCTCCTCCCCTTTGCTCTGATCCTTGGGACAACCCTGAGAACACGGACACACAACACCACACTGCAACACAAACCCTGAGAAGACGCTTCATGACTACAAATTACGATAGGGACATGCCTCCGAGAAACCCCTGCAGCGAACCGCATCTTGGCATTACATTGGGTTCCATGAACGCGACCTATTCCTGCGGCCAATGCGGCATGTCCGTCAAGGCCCAATGCGCCAAGTGCGACGTCCCCCTCGAGAACGGCCACCTTGACCTGCCCGACGGCAGCCAGGTGCAGGTTTCCCGCTGCCCCTCCTGCGAAGGCAAGATCAAGTCGCCGCAGTGCTGCGGTGCCGACATGAGCTGCAGCGCGTGATCCGCTCCACCCTCCGCCTTGGCGCCTTCTCCGCCCTGGCCTGTCTCCTGTATGCCTGCGGCATGCAGCAAGCCAGCCTGCCCCCCCTGGGCGACCATAGCGTCGTCCTGTGGAGTGCAGACACCATTGACTTCATCCCGGGCCGCGCCCCTGATACGGTCGCAAGCGCCAGCGGCGACTACCGCCTGGACGCCGGCCGCATCCGGCTGAAGCCCATCGCCCTGCCCCACCGCGACCGGCAGTGCGCCATCACCGTGGAGGTCAGCCTGCGCTCCGCCGGCGACCCCTGGGACAAGAGCGGCACCCTGTTCGCCTTTGCCGACGCTGCCGGCCGCGACTACCTGACGCGCATGCAGGAGGGCGGCGACGCCGACACCACCCGCTTCGCCGGGATCCTGTCCAACCCCACTGAAACCAACCGGGAAGCCGCGCGAGAACCAGCCTTGGAGCTGCTGCGCTTCATCACCCCCTTTGGCGTCGGCCACTTCAGCCACACCGAACGCGCCCAGGCCTACAAGCCCGAATCGGTGGGCGCCTGGGCCGACAGCGTCCATTGGTCCGCGGACCTCTCCCACATGCAATCGTGGCTCACCGATGCCGACACCCTGTGGGTGGGCGTCTACATCGACACCTGGACCGACGAAGGCTACACCGTCAGCGCCCGCATCACCATGGACGAGAGCGACCTGCCTTGTGATGTCGCCCTCACCCAACGCACCCGCCCGCTGCTCAACACGACCAAGCTCGCCCACGACCAGCGGCCCTTTACGGCATTTCCCGACGGCCCTCTGACCATTCCGTTCACCCTCGACGCCCCCGCCGCAGGCGCCACCCTCGACTTCCTGACCACCGGCCACGGCGGCCACGCGGGCGGCGACGAATTCACCGAGCAGGAACACATCGTCCTCCTCGACGGCGACACCCTGAAGGCCTGGACGCCCTGGCGCACCGACTGCGGCGCCTACCGCCGGTTGAACCCGACCAGCGGCTTCTGGCCCTCCACCTACGTCTACGGCGGCGACACCCTCGAGGAGCGCGTGGCCTCGTCCGACCTCAGCCGCTCCAACTGGTGCCCGGGCGACGACGTGAAGCCGCTCCGCCTCCCGCTCGGCGACCTCGCCGCCGGCGAGCACACCCTAGAAATCACCATCCCCGGCGCCCAACCGTGGACGGACAGCACGTTCAACTTCTGGAACATCGCCGCCA
>CAJQJX010000032.1 GCA_905478795.1 uncultured Flavobacteriales bacterium | reverse complement strand
CTTTACGGATAGAATAAACGAGCCTCCCTGCAATGATCCTGGAACTCTCTGAAGAACAAAAAGCGGTACGTGATGCCGCCCGTGATTTCGCCCAAAACGTCCTGAAACCGGGCGTTATTGAACGCGACAATGCCCAGCGGTTCCCCGCAGAGGAGGTCAAGCAGCTCGGTGAACTGGGCTTTATGGGCATGATGGTCGACACCAAATACGGTGGTAGCGGTATGGATACCGTAAGCTACGTTCTGGCCATGGAAGAGCTGTCCAAAATCGACGCCTCCGCCTCTGTGTGCGTCTCCGTCAACAACTCGCTGGTATGCTGGGGACTTGAAGAGTTCGGCACAGAAGAGCAAAAGGAGAAGTACCTCACACCTTTGGCAAGGGGTGAAAAAATCGGGGCATTCTGCCTCAGCGAGCCTGAGGCGGGCAGCGACGCTACCAGTCAGCGCACGACAGCGATTGACATGGGCGATCACTACATCGTCAACGGCACCAAGAACTGGATCACCAACGGAGGCTCCGCCAGCATTTATCTGGTGATTGCCCAGACCGATGCCGACAAAGGGCACCGTGGCATCAACTGCCTGATTGTCGAGCGCGAGATGGACGGCTTTACCGTGGGCGCCAAAGAAGACAAAATGGGCATTCGCGGGAGCGACACGCACACTTTGATGTTCCAAGACGTCAAAGTGCCAAAGGCCAACCGTCTCGGTGAAGATGGGTTTGGATTCAAGTTTGCCATGAAGACCCTCGCTGGAGGACGCATTGGCATTGCCGCACAAGCATTGGGTATTGCCTCAGGTTCATTGGAATTCGCCCTCGCCTATTCTAAAGAGCGCAAGGCTTTTGGCAAGGAAATTCACAAGCACCAAGCCATCGCCTTTAAGTTGGCAGACATGGCCACCGAAGTGGAGGCCGCCCGGATGCTGTGTTTGAAAGCTGCTTGGCTTAAAGACCAAGGTCAAGACTATGACCTCGCCAGTTCCATGGCCAAGCTGTATACCTCTGAAGTCGCAGGGCGTGCCTCAAACGAGGCCGTACAAATCCACGGTGGTTACGGATTCGTTAAAGAGTATCACGTCGAAAGGCTCATGCGCGATTCCAAAATCACCCAGATTTACGAAGGCACGAGCGAGGTGCAGCGCATTGTGATCTCACGCGCCATTCTCCAAGGCTAACCGCCTATTCTCTATGTGTTAGGCGGCTTTCGGCCACCTCAAGGAGTTGTTGCTCGGCTTCCGAGGCAAGCTGGGCTATGCCGTCTCCAAAATTCCGGGACTCCGCAACGCCATCTGCATTTCTTGCAATCAGGATGCTGGAGCCGATGTCCGCCCGAACTTCAAAAGCCACCGCTCGGCTTCCTGCAACCCGATGGAGCTGAACTGGAGTGCGCACCCTGCGTTGGCCATTGCGTTTGAGCAGCATAACCGTGCCGCCCTCATCTACAGTGCAGATGTAGTCTTTCCGGCCCGCTCGCAAATGGGCAATGGCCTGAACACTCTTGCCTTTTGAATTGTGCTTCCAGCCCGGTGTCGGCTCACCCAAGTTGCGGTAATTCAACACGCGGCCATCCGCCAGTCCGAAGAGGTACCGTTCCTTTCCATCGCCTTCGTAGTCCACCAGAGCAAAGCTGGTGATGGCCTCTGAAGGCTTGATGTGAAACCCTGTAATCGGTCTCCCCTCTGGATCGAGGCCAATCCCTTGCCGTGAGTCCACCAAGAGAAACTCCCTGGGCCCGTCATCATTCGCGTCTGCCCGAACTCCGGCCATCAAAGGGGCGTCCATCTCGTATTCCCACATGACGTCTCCCCCTGCGCTGCGGCAAGTAACCATGAAAAGGTCATCCTGTTCTAAGTGTATATCATCGTCAAATCGGACGACTTCACTCGCAAAGCTGAAGGTGACATCCGCTTCGACATTCCCAGGTTCAGATTCTAAATCCCCATTGGTCTCTGTGACTTCGGACTGCTCCTCCGCAGGCTCATGATTCATTGCTTCAGGCCGCTCTGTTTCGGGCTGCAAAGAAGCATTGGCATCCGACAAAAAAGCCCACGTGCTGGTACCCGCCAAGCACAAGGAAACCGCCAAGGCTATCCAAAATGTTGTTCCACCCGCGTTCATTGGTGCCAATTTATAAGACTCCACTTGCCATTGAACAGCTCTGCCAAGAGAATTTCCCCATTCCTACAGTGGTTGCAGAGACCGCCGGTTTGTCTCGGGCACTTGCCGCCTCAAGAAATGCGGCTCCAATCAGGTCGGGATGCCTTGAGGCGGTCCACTCCGACCCTCAGCAAAGCATGGGCGGGACGGTTTAAATCGGCATCCTGCTTCAGAATGCGGCGGGCAATGTCTCGGGCATCTTCCAGTAAGGCCCTGTCTTTGACCAAATCGGCCACCTTGAGGTCGAGCACCCCGCTTTGCTTGGTCCCCATGAGGTCGCCAGGCCCCCTGAGCTCCAAATCAACTTCTGCGATTTCAAATCCGTCTTGGGTCCGACACATCGTTTCTAACCGGCGCCGCGCCTCTTTCCCCAATTCTTTGTCACTCATGAGAATGCAGAAGCTCTGCGCCGCGCCTCGGCCAACGCGTCCCCGCAGTTGGTGCAGTTGACTCAGCCCAAACCGCTCTGCACTTTCAATGACCATGACTGAGGCGTTTGGTACATTGACCCCGACCTCGATAACGGTTGTCGCCACCATAATTTGAGTGGTTCCTGACGAAAACCGCCGCATCTCCATGTCCTTGTCTTCGGCCTTCATGCGGCCGTGCACAATGCTCAACCGGTAATCAGGGGGCGGGAAATGACGGGTGAGACTTTCGTAGCCGTCCATCAGGTCTTTGTAATCGAGTTGTGACGACTCTTCGATCAAGGGGTACACCACGTAAACCTGGCGGCCTTGGGCGATTTGATCCCGCATAAACCCGAACACCCCCAACCGCTGGGCGTCCGTTCGGTGCACAGTGCGGATTGGCTTTCGACCGGGCGGCAATTCATCGATGACACTCACATCGAGGTCACCATACACGGTCATGCTCAACGTTCTGGGAATGGGGGTCGCCGTCATCACAAGGATGTGCGGGGGAAGGGTGGCCTTGGCCCACAATCGCGCCCGCTGCGCCACCCCAAATCGGTGCTGCTCATCAATGACAACCAGTCCCAAATTCTCAAACACCACCGCAGGTTCGAGCACGGCGTGCGTGCCGATGAGCAAGTGAACCTCGCCGTCCGCAAGGCCCGATAGAATTGGCTTGCGGTCGGCTTTTTTGACCGACCCTGTCAGCAATTCGACCCGCACAGGGAGGTCACCCAACATCTCTCTGAATCCCTCGAAGTGTTGCTGTGCCAAGATCTCTGTAGGCGCCATGATGCACACTTGACAGCCATTGTCAACAGCCATCAGAGCAGTCAACAATGCCACCATCGTTTTGCCGCTGCCCACATCGCCTTGGAGCAGCCGGTTCATGTGCAAACCGTTCCGCGTGTCTTCGCGGATCTCGCGGATCACCCTCTTTTGGGCGCCGGTAAGCTCAAAAGGAATGCGTTCGGCGTAGAACCGATTAAACATCTCGCCCACGGTAGCAAACACGGCACCGGGTTGTTGCACCGTCTGCTTGTTCCTGTGCTGTACCAAAAGGAGCTGAAGGAATAGAAACTCTTCGAATTTGAGCCGAAACCGCCCCAAGCGCTCGGCGTTGACGTCGGTCGGCCGGTGCACATGTTCGAGTGCGGGAGCCAAACCGGGCATGCCGCGCAGCTTCAGAATCTCTTCGGGCAGTGTCTCCTCCATCCACTGAGGTCCATGGGCATCTCTCAACATCCCCATCAACCTCATGACGGCCTGACCAATGCCATTCGAATGCAAGCCGAATCGGCCCAAGCGCTCCGTAGAGCCATATACAGGATGGAGTGCGGAAGCCGACTTGGCCTCTTGAAGGGAAAGCACTTCGGGGTGGGCCATGTTCCGTGCCCCCTTGAACTCCGACACCCGGCCCCAAACAACGCAAGGTTTGCCCACAGGCAGGTTTCGGGCCACCCATTTGACCCCCTTGAACCACACGAGCGATAGGCTGTCACCGTGTTCGTCTACAAACTCCGCTTCTAGCCGGCTCCCACGTTTTTGCTTGACTTCATTGAACGTGCGAATAATGCCGCGCAGCTGTAACTGTACCGGACCCGGAACAGCTTCTGAAACGCGGTGAAATTTGGTTCGATCCTCGTACCGAAAAGGCAGATGAAACAGAAGGTCTCCGCACGTTTTGATGCCCAAATCTTCCACCAACGCCTCCGCCCGCTTGGGACCAATTCCTTTGAGGAATTCGATCGGGGTGGCAGCACTTAGCGGTTCCGGCATTCTGGCCGGAATTTAGGCCAGCATGCGGACAGGATGCTCCAGCAAAGACTTGACCTCCTGCAAGAAGGCCGCACCCATGGCACCATCTACAGCGCGGTGATCGCAGCTCAAAGTCAGCTTCATGATTTTACCTGGAACCACCTGACCATCCCGAACGACAGGTACGTCGGAAATGCCTCCCACAGCCAAGATGCAAGCATCTGGCGGGTTGATGATGGCTGTAAAATCTTCAATGCCGAACATGCCGAGGTTCGAAATGGTGAAGGTGTTGCCTTCCCAATCGCTTGGCTGCAGCTTCTTGTCGCGGGCCTTCCCTGCGTATTCCTTCACCTCTGCGCCAATTTCGGTCAGCGATTTGCGGTCTGCATGTCGAACGACAGGGACGAGCAAGCCATCCTCTACCGCCACAGCTACGCCAATGTGCACATGATCGTTGGTGCGAATGTGGGTGTCCATCCAAGCACTGTTGACCGCAGGGTGCTTCTTGAGGGCGAGTGAAACCGCCTTCACGACCATGTCGTTGAAGCTCACCTTGACCCCGTCCTGCGCGTTGATGGCCTTGCGGGCCTCAACGGCCGCATCCATTTCAACGGAAAGCTTGAGGTAGAAGTGGGGCGCCGTGAACTTGGATTCAGCAAGACGGCGCGCAATGGTCTTGCGCATTTGTGACACTGGTGTGTCGGTTGAAGACTCCACAGCGCCCAATCCTCCAGAAGGAGTGGGAACGTAAGCCTCGATGTCGCGCTTCACAATGCGACCTCCTTCTCCCGATCCGGTCACCCGGCCCAAGTCAATGCTGCGCTCTGCAGCCAGGCGGGCCGCCAGGGGCGACGCTTTCACCTTACCATTTGAAGAAGGCAGTGGGACCACTGGTGCCGCAACAGGCGCCGCTACCGCTGCTACTGGAGCAGGGGCTGCCGGAGCAGGTGTTGGTGCGACCGGAGCAGGCGTTGGCGTTGGCGCAGGGGCGGCAGCCTCTGCAGGTGCCGCGGACTCTGCCGCGAGCAGGCCCGACACATCTTCTCCAGCTTCTCCCAGAATCGCGAGAATGCTATCTACGGCTGCCGTCGCACCCTTATCCACTCCAATGTGCAACAGCACACCGTCCTGGAAAGACTCGAACTCCATGGTCGCTTTATCGGTCTCAATCTCAGCGAGTACCTCGCCGGTCTCAACCTGTTCGCCCACTTTCTTATGCCACTCAGCCACGACCCCTTCGGTCATGGTATCACTGAGTTTGGGCATGCGTACGATTTCTGCCATGTCAGCTCAAATCAGTCGTTAACAAAAGGATAGTCCGGAGTGACATACACATCCTCGTAAAGCTCGTGCTTTTCGGGAAGTGGGCTCTCTTCGGCAAATTTGATGGCTTCCTCCACAATCGCTTTGACTTCTTTGTCCACCTCCTTGAGCTGGGCCTCTGTCATCCACTTGTTGTCTTGGAGCACTTGAGCACAATGGTCGATGGGGTCACGTTGCTGGAATTCAGCCACCTCATCTTTCGTGCGGTATTTCTGGGGATCGCTCATAGAGTGTCCCTTGTAGCGATAAGTCTGAATGTCGAGGAGGTAGGGACCCTCGCCCGTGCGGCAATGGTCTGCTGCCCGCTTCATGGCCTCTGCCACAGCTTCGGGAGACATGCCATCCACTGACTCAGCGGGCATCTCGTATGAGGCGCCCAACTTAGAGAGGTCCGTTACATTGGTGGTCCGCTCTACAGAAGTTCCCATGGCGTACTTGTTGTTCTCCACCACGTAAATCACGGGAAGTTTCCAGGTCATCGCCATGTTGAAGGTCTCATGGAGCATGCCTTGACGGGCCGCTCCATCTCCAAAGAAGCACACTGTGACATGGTCTTCTTTGCGGTACTTGTCTGCAAAGGCGATGCCGGCACCCAAGCCAATCTGACCGCCAACAATGCCGTGTCCTCCAAAGAGGTTCCGCTCCTTGTCAAACATGTGCATTGATCCTCCTTTGCCCTTGCTGGACCCCGTTCTCTTGCCGTAGAGCTCGGCCATGACAATTTTCGGATCTGTACCCAATACCAAAGGATGCGCATGATCGCGGTATGCCGTAATGACCCGGTCACTGGGCCGAATGCCTTCTACCATTCCTGCGAGTACAGCTTCCTGCCCAATGTAGAGGTGGCAAAATCCGCCGAACTTCTGTTGAATGTAGAGGTGTCCGCAGCGTTCTTCGAAGCGCCGCATCAGCAGCATATCGCGGTGCCATTTCACATAGGTAGCCTTAGTAAAAGCTGGCTTTGTGGCCTTCTTGGAGGCGGCTTTACTGCGGGAAGATGTTTTCTTAGCAGGCGTAGTGGTCGTCATGATGCCCAAATTGCAAGCTACAAATATAGTTCTGCCACCTCGGTGAACAGGCACCTCAACGGCTTAACAACACCACTGCATGGGCACTGATACCCTTCCCGGTGCCCACAAAGCCCAATTGCTCGGTCGTTGTGGCCTTTACTCCAACGCAGTCCAATGGAATATTGAGCAGGTCTGCAATGCACGTTCTCATATCGTCAATATGAGGGCGCAGCTTCGGTTTTTCTAGGCAAACCGTGGCGTCTACGTTGACAACCTTCCAACCTTCGGTGCACACTTTTGAAACGGTTTCGCGCAACAGCAGCTTGCTATCGATGCCTTTATAAGCTGGATCTGTGTCTGGAAAATGAGCCCCGATATCGCCCATTGCTCTGGCTCCAAACAACGCGTCGCACAAAACATGGAGCAAAACATCGGCATCGCTGTGCCCTACAGCCCCAAACTCACTGGGAACCAAAATGCCTCCTAACCACAACTCTTCGCCTTCGGCAAGCTGGTGAACGTCGTACCCATAGCCGATGCGCAAATCCATGCGGTTCAGCTTAGAAGTTGGACGGATCGTCGTTGCTGCCGCCTACGACATCGTCAAACGCTAACCTCAATGAGAAGCGCAGGGTATTGGCCAGCGGATTCTGTTGTGTGGTCGCGATGAGGTAGCTCAAATCGATGTCCAAAACCGTGTACTTAATGCCAGCTCCCAAGGTGATGAATTGGCGATTTCCTTTGGTGAAGTGCTCGTAGAAGTATCCACCGCGCACCGCAAAGACACCATTGTAATCGTATTCAATGCCGCCACCAAGGTTCACCTCACGAAGTTCCTCGCGCAAGACGCTGCCTGGCTCCACCAGGTAGGTCCCATCTCCCTGACGCTCTACAATGCCCGGCGCATCGTAGAAGCTCTGGAGAATACCCGATGCCACACCGACATTGGGGTCAAATCCACTTACAATCAAATCGTCGTCGTCGCCTTCGCCATAAGCGGGAGCAGTAGGGACGAGCAACTTGTTTCCATCGAGGGTGAATGTCAAGTTGTTGTAGTCGTCAAGGAAAACGGTGGCCGCTACTCCTGTTTTGAGATTGGTCGGAATGAAGTCCCGCTCGGCCGTCTCGGTGTAACTCATCTTGGCCCCCACATTGGAGATGCACAATCCCCAATTCATACGGCCATCGCGGTCTCCAAATTTGACGTTGTCATTGGAATGGAAGACCCCGACATCGACGGCTACAGAGCGTCCAGGACGGCTATCGGCGCCCAGGATGTTGGTGCCTCCAGTCAGATTTGAATGGATGTAACGGGCCGTGAATCCACCGCTGAAATTGTCGCCGAACTTTTGGGAGAAGCCGAAATCAAAGGAAAACTCGTTGGGACTGAAGTCCCGAATGGCGGTGCCGTTAACGTCGGTAAACGTGATGTTGCCCAATGAAAAATAGCGGAGCGCCATGCCCACAGCTTGACGCTTGTTGAGCTTTCTGGTACCACTCAGGTAAGCCAAGGACATGTCATCGACCAATTGACGCAACCATGGCGCATAGCCCAGGTGTGCTTCAAAGGTTTGGTCTGTAAATGCCATGCGGGCCGGATTCCAGGCCATGGCTGCTCCGTCAGGAGACAAGGCCACACCCGCATCGCCCAAGGCACCGCTTCGGCTGTCGGGTGCGATCATCAGGAATGGAACCGCGGTGGTGATGGTGTTGAGCTGCAACTGCTCAGCCGTTTCCACTTGGGTCAATTGGGCCTTGACAGTCAAAGGGGTTGCCAAAAAGGCAAAGGCCATCAAGGGTAAGAATTTCCGAAAATCCATGAGTGGGTGCGAAAATAGGGCGGTTGTGCGGATAATAGGTTCAGTCAAGCAGAACCAGACGACCCGTTTTGGAGGCCTTGCGGCCCTCAGGAGTCGCGACATCCAAACGGTATACATAGAGACCGGCATCGAGAGGGCTCCCCTGTTGGGTTCTCCCATTCCAATGCCAACCGTCTACCCGATACCCGTTGGGTGTCATCGTCTGCTCACCCTCCCAAACGGCGTTTCCAACTCCATCGTATACGGAGAGGCGTAAATTCAAAGAAACACAAGCCTGATTGTGGTCAAATCTGAAGGTGGTTCCCCCGCCATTCATAGGATTGGGGTAATTCACAAGCTGCTCAAGAAACACCTCTAATTCTTCCACAACGACAAAATCCAATACGGCCTTGGCGCTGTTGTTGTGGACGTCCCATGCCTTGAGTTCCATTTGGTGGAATCCCGGTTCGATTCCGCTCATGGGAAAAATAACCTTGCCGCTCTGGTAGGTATTTAAGTCGCTCTGATAGTAATCGTTGAGCACCTCTCCGTTGCCATCGTCCAGCACCATTTTGAGGTCGTGCCCAATGCCATTGCCCACGGTATTCAAGCCCTGATCATCTTCCAAATACGCGAGCAATACTGGCTTGGAATCCGTTGTGCCTCCATTGACAAAACTGGTGTCGTTGAGAAACAACGCAATGGTCGGACCCTCGTTGTCTGCTGTGGCATCGGGATTGAGGCCGCCAATGACAATGTTCTCGGTGTATCCGTGGGCATCCACATCACCGTCCACGGCGTAATAACTGATGCGTCCTGGCGCGAGGTCGTAGGAGATGTCACGCGGCACTACAAACTCGAATTCAAACACACCGTTTTCTGCGGTCACAGCCCCGGCGTGGATGCGGTTGCGCCACTCGCTGTATGCGACCCCCGCGCTTCCATTGTCATTGTTGAGCGTGACCACCTCTGACTTCTGATCGTACACCGTGGGATACACATATCCATTGAAATCGGTCAGCACATTGCCCCCTTCATCTGAGATATAGCCTTTGACCACCACATGCTCCAAAGCGCTGAGCGTGTCGGCCCAAGCGTCGATGGGTACCCCATTGACCTCACTGGTTCTCACCTGCATGCTCGGGGTAGCCAATGTGAGGGCCACATCGCCCAGCAATGTGAAATTGCGTTTGTTGGACGACGCTCCGGAAGCGGGGTGGTTCTTCGTTCTTCGAAGGATATCTCCCAGCCGCTGACGCTCACCTGCTGGCGTGTCAAAGGCTACCGCAAAAAAGGCCGTATTCAGCTGCTCGTTCGCAAAACTGTAGACCACACGGGTGGTGGTCATCATGGCAATGGCACCGCCATTGGGGTTCATGACCATCATCTCGCCCGCCGTTTCCAATTCGGGATCGTCGAATCGCGCCAGTTCGCAGGTAGCCGTAAAAAACAGCGGCATGCGGTCGATGTTGTCCCATGCCCCAATCGTGGAGGTGCGGAGTACACGCTCGTGGGCCCAACCGCGTTCGCCTCCATGACCGATGTAGTTGATCAACAGGGCGCCGTTGCGAACCTGCCTGTCAATCGCCATCTCTACTTCAGGATAACGCTCTCCGCCAGGAGTCGCCACCTGAGGGTAAGCATCCATGAATATCCGCTTAATGTCAAAGGCACCATAATCTTGTTCCATGCCCTCGGCATGCCCGAT
>CAJQJX010000031.1 GCA_905478795.1 uncultured Flavobacteriales bacterium | reverse complement strand
ACACTGATAAAAATGATGCTGGTGCTGACGGGAATTCTGATTTACGTCGTGATGGAGTTTCCTGATCCCAGAAACTTTGCCATCGCCTCATACCTTCTGTATGCCGCATTTACAGCGATTCTCGTTGCAGAATCCATGCGCCATTCAGTGCCACCAACGGACGGCGTTTGATAGTTCTGTGCTCTCCGTTGCGAAAAGGGGACGTGAGAAGGATTGCGGTGGCTATCTTCGCACCCAAATTCGCTACGGCGATGTTGAACAACACCCGGCCAAACAACGGCATTATGCGCTTTTCAATGAGGATCATGTCCCTCCTGTTGGGATTTGGCTTGGCTGGAAGCGTATTGGCTTCCTCTGGAGGCGGAGAGAACCCTGATCCGGGCGAGTTCATCATTCATCACATTGCAGATGCCCACGACATTCACCTTTGGGGTGAGGGTCCTTCTGCGGTTCACATCCCTCTTCCCGTCATCTCTTACTCCCCTGAGTATGGATGGAGCATGTTCTCTAGTGCACACTTGCTTCACCACGGTGAAGATCATGTCGACCTCTCAGATCACGGTATGGAGGGCGCACACGCAGCACACGGGTCCCATGGCGGTGGCGGTCAGTACCACTGTCACACCACAGATTTAACCTACACATTGGACGGCAATGGTGCGCTGCATGCTCACAACAGCGCGGGAGACCACGTCAAGGCGTACGACCTGTCCATTAGTAAAAGCGTGTTGGGTATGTTCATCGTGATTTTCATGATGATGCTCATCTTTCCACGTGTAGGTTCGGCTTACAAGAAGAGGAAGGGCCAGGCGCCGAAAGGGTTGCAAAACGCCCTGGAGCCACTCATTTTGTTCATCCGGGACGAGGTAGCCATTCCAAGTATTGGTGCGAAGAAGGCCGACCGGTACTTGCCCTTTTTGCTGACCACCTTCTTTTTCATTTTCCTCTGTAACCTCTTGGGACTCGTTCCTTTCATCGGGGCGTTTAATGTGACAGGAACGGTGGGCGTCACCTTGATTTTGGCCACGTTTGTCTTCATCATTACGACGGTGTCTGGCAACCGCCATTATTGGGGACACATCTTTTGGCCCCCTGGTGTGCCCCTTCCAATCAAGCTGATTTTGGTGCCTGTAGAGGTGGTCGGAATCTTGCTCAAGCCCGCCGTATTGATGATTCGTTTGACGGCGAACATTGGGGCTGGACACATCATCATTTTGGCATTGACCTTTTTGGTCTTCATCATCAGTGATTACGGAGCCAATACGGCTGCCGGAATTGGAACTGGAATCTTTTCTGTGGCGTTCATGATTTTCATGTACTTCATTGAATTGCTTGTCGCGTTTTTGCAGGCATATGTTTTTACCCTTTTGGCCGCGCTTTACTTCGGTGATGCGACCCAAGAGGCCCACCATTGAACACAACCTAAATCAACCCCTAATCCCTTCCTTATGGAACTCGCAATGATCCTCATGGAGGCTGCTAACATCACCAAAGGCCTCGCTGGCATTGGTGCAGGTATCGCAGCCATTGGAGCTGGTGTCGGCATCGGTCGCATCGGCGGAAGCGCCCTCGAATCGATGGCTCGCCAACCCGAAATCAGCGGTGATCTCCGTGCAAACATGATTGTGGCTGCCGCTCTTGTAGAGGGTGCCGCTTTGTTCGCCATCATCGTCTGCTTCCTCGCAAGCTGAACCAGGCAACAGCCTCAGTTCCATGGAAGCGTTTCTGAATACCGTTTACGGTACCGTCTTTTGGTCAACCATCTCCTTCTTGGTGGTGTTGATCTTGATGCGGCGTATGGCTTGGGGCCCGATCCTTCAAGGCTTGAAAGAGCGTGAAGAAGAGATCGATGGCGCCCTCAACAAAGCCAAAGAGGCGCGGGCCGAACTCGAAAACCTTCAAGCCGACAACGAGCGTCTCCTTCAGGAGGCTCGCGTTGAGCGTGACGGCATGATGCGCGATGCGCGTGACATGGCCGACAAGCTGGTGGCTGACGCCAAAAACACTGCCAAGACAGAGGGCGAACGCATGATCGACCAGGCCAAGCAGGCCATCGATGGCGAGCGCGCTGCTGCGGTGGCTGAGTTAAAGGCGGAAGTCGCGAAGTTGAGCTTGGAGATTGCTGAACAGCTGGTCCGTCAAGAATTGAAGGACGATGGTGCTCAACAAGAGCTCATTGGCCGAATGGTGTCGGACTCAAAATTGAACTGATTAAATGTCTGCCAGCTCTGTAGCCCGCCGTTACGGCAAGTCACTGTTTTCTCTCTGTAAGGAGCAGAATGCCGTGGATGTTGTGGAGCAGGATATGCGCGGCCTCATCGAAGCGATGAAGGAAAACCGTGAGCTGTCTGCCGTTTTAGCCAGTCCGGTTGTGCGCCCGGAGAAGAAGGAAGCCATTCTGCGCTCCGTCTTTGCGGCATGCCAACCTCTGACCGTTTCATTCATGGCGCTTTTGGCGCAGAAGGGACGGGCAGGGATTTTGGTGCACATGGCCAAGGCATTTGTAGCGCTTGTGCTTGAAGAGCGAAACGTGGTGTTGGCGGAAGTCACCACAGCGGTTCCCCTCGACGATGCGCGGCGCGCAGACATCAACGCATTGATCGGCAAGCTTCACCAGGGAGGTGTGGAGCTGTCGGAGAAAGTGGATCCCACGCTAATTGGTGGCTACAAGCTGCGGGTTGGCGATCGGATGATCGACGCAACGGTGTATCAGTCCTTGAGGACGATGCACCGCAACCTCACCAACAATCCATACGAACCGGCTTACTGAGCGTATTTCAACCTCATGTCCCAGATCAAACCCGCCGAAGTTTCAGCCATCCTGCGAGAGCAGTTGGCCGGCAATCAAACCGCAGCCGACCTTCAAGAGGTCGGTACAGTGCTCCAAGTTGGAGACGGTATCGCGCGTATTTATGGCCTCAGCAATGTGCAGGCTGGTGAACTCATCGAGTTCGAGAACGGCGTACGTGGCATCGCATTGAACCTTGAAGAGGACAATGTGGGTGCAGTGCTGCTCGAGCCAGCAGGTGAGCTCAAGGAAGGGTCGTCTGTGAAGCGCCTGAACCGCATCGCCTCTGTGAAGGTGGGCAAAGGCATGCTTGGCCGTGTTGTCAATACTTTGGGAGAACCCATTGATGGTAAGGGGCACATTGAAGGCGACCTGTTCGAGATGCCACTGGAGCGCAAGGCTCCCGGTGTGATTTACCGCCAGCCAGTGAACGAGCCTTTGCAGACCGGGATCAAGGCTGTGGACTCTATGATTCCGATTGGCCGAGGCCAGCGGGAGTTGATCATCGGTGACCGTCAGACCGGAAAGACAACGGTGGCGGTTGACACGATCATCAACCAAAAAGAATTTTATGATGCAGGCGAGCCTGTTTTCTGCATCTACGTGGCCATTGGCCAGAAGGGCTCAACGGTTGCGGGTATTGTCCAGACCTTAGAAGAGGCTGGCGCCATGGCCTACACGGTGGTAGTGGCAGCTACTGCAGCTGACCCCGCGCCATTGCAGTTTTACGCACCGTTCACGGGAGCGGCCATTGGAGAGTTTTTCCGCGACACAGGCAACCCTGCATTGGTGGTCTATGATGACCTTTCAAAGCAGGCGGTAGCTTACCGCGAGGTGTCCTTGTTGTTGCGCCGTCCTCCGGGCCGTGAAGCGTATCCAGGAGACGTGTTCTACTTGCACAGCCGCTTGCTGGAACGTGCAGCCAAGGTGATTGCCGACGACGGCATTGCCAAGGACATGAACGACCTTCCAGAAAGCATTCGTCACATGGTGAAAGGAGGGGGGTCTTTGACGGCTTTGCCCATCATTGAGACCCAGGCTGGTGACGTATCTGCCTACATTCCGACGAACGTGATTTCCATTACCGACGGTCAGATCTTCTTGGAGAGCAGCCTGTTCTTGTCGGGTGTTCGTCCTGCGATTAACGTCGGTATCTCTGTGAGCCGAGTAGGTGGAAACGCGCAGATTAAGTCCATGAAGAAAGTCTCGGGCACCCTGAAGCTTGACCAAGCGCAGTACCGTGAGCTCGAGGCGTTCGCTAAGTTTGGCTCTGACCTTGACGAAGCCACCAAGGCTGTTTTGGACAAGGGGATGCGCAACGTTGAGATTTTGAAGCAAAACCTCAATTCTCCCATGCCTGTGGAAGAGCAGACTGCGATCATCTATGCTGGCACCAAGAATTTGCTCAAGACGGTTCCAGTTGAGAAGGTGAAGGAGTTTGAGACAGCTTACTTGGACTATATGCGGTCTAAGCATGCAGACACCATGGCAGAGCTGAAGAGTGGTAAGTATTCAGACGGTGCTCAGAAGGTGATGGCTGAGGCAGCTTCAGAGGTGAGCAAGCAATTCGCAGGCGCCTGAACGCACTGAAAGATGGCTGGAGGTCTCAAAGAAGTTCGCAACCGCATCGCATCTGTTGGAAGTACCCGACAGATCACACAAGCGATGAAGGTCGTTTCAGCGGCTAAACTGCGTCGTGCACAGGATGCGATCACGCGAATGCGGCCGTATGCTGAGAAGCTTCAGGAGATCCTTGCCAACGTGAGCGTTTCAATGGACGCTTCGGATAACCCATATGCTGTGGACCGGGAGACGCATAAAGTGCTGTTGGTGGCCATCACTTCCAACCGCGGCTTGTGTGGTCCGTTCAACAACAACGTCATCAAATTGACCAGAGAGCGGATTGCTGAGTATGCATCTGCTGACGTTCATGTTTTATGCCTGGGTAAGAAGGCGGGGGATGTGTTTCGCAAAACGGAGCACTTCACCACATTGACATTGGGCGATCAGCCCCATGATATTTTTGACCGCTTGGATTTCGCCAACGTTTCTGATGTGGCACAACAAGTGATGGATGCCTTTACCTCTGGAGGCTATGACAAAGTGGAGTTGCTGTACAACAGCTTTGTCAATGTGGCGACTCAAGATGTTCAGTGCGAGCAGATGCTGCCCATTGAGCAGGTGGTGGCCGAAGGCGGTGTAGCGCCCCGTGATGTGGACTACATCTATGAGCCTACCCAGAATGAAATTGCGGCCAACATTGTACCGAACACCCTGAAGATTCAGCTGTACAAGGCCCTTTTGGACAGCCAGGCATCTGAGCACGGTGCGCGCATGACGGCCATGCACAAGGCCACTGAAAATGCGGGTGAATTGCTGCGTGATTTGAAGCTCAGCTACAATAAGGCCCGTCAAGCGGCTATTACCGCAGAAATTCTCGAGATTGTGGGCGGCGCGGAAGCGCTTGAAGGATGATCCCACAAACTTGATAAGACTCTCTTTACGACAACGACTTTTCTTCGCCATGTTGGGCGTGGTGCTGTTGGGTTTTTTCCTGACAGGGGCTGCGACCTTCATCGGTTTCGCGCGCTTGGATGAGGACTATAATGCGGCACGCTTGCTGCGTAAGGAAGAAGCGGTGGCCCGTAGTTTGGGATTCGCGCTGAGGGGCGCAGTAGGGGATACCGTGGAGGCGACATCACTGAGTTGGACGGCGATGCCTGGAGCTTTCGCCAATAGGATTGTCGAGATCGAAGAGGTTCATGGCTTGCCGCTGGCGGTCTATCGTTTGGACGGTGGTCTGTTTGTGACCTCCTCGTTTGATCATCCCGAGTCACGCGGATTCCCAGTAGAGGCTGACCCTGAGGTCCTGATTGACCTTGCGCAGGGAGCAACAAGGCTGGAAGTTCCAGTGGGTAACGGTGACTTCATTGCGTATTGGTACCAATTGAACAAAGCAGGTCGCCCCGTGGCGTTGGTGGCGTTGCGCTATGCGTCGCGAAGCTTGGAAGCGCAGAGCCGGATGGACCTCTTGCGTATCCTGAGTGGTGTTTTTGGTTTGGTGTTTGCCGCCGCGGGTGCCTTGGCATTTTTGCTGGCCCGCTCTATTTCCCGGCCACTTTCCCGTCTTGGTGCGATGATGGAGCGTATGGATGTGTCGGCTGATGTGGGGTTTGAACCACTGCGCTATGCTGCGGGGGAAGGGGACGAGATTGCGTTGCTCGTCAAGCGTTACAATCAGATGGCGGACAATGTGCGCCGCTCAGCTGCGGCCTTGGCCAAGTCCGAGCGGGAGAGTGCTTGGAGAGAGATGGCGATGCAGGTGGCGCATGAAATCAAAAACCCATTGACCCCCATGAAGCTGGGTGTACAGCAGTTGGAGCGCAGGGCTTTGGATGAAAGCGCGGACCTAAGGGACGTGCAACAGCGGGTGTCTGAGCTTTCCGCCGTGTTGCAAGGACAGATAGACCTCTTGGCGAGGATTGCAGATGAATTCAGCACTTTGGCCCGGCTGCCTCAGGGTGAGATGAAACCACACTCCTTGAGGCGCATCCTCGAAAACGTGGTCCGATTGCATGAAAAGCCGCATATGGGCCCCACGTTGAGCATGACGGATGATGTGGAAGTGGTGTGTGATGAGGATCAGTTTGGCCGAATGGTCCAAAATCTGGTGATTAATGCACAGCAGGCGATAGGCGAGGGCGAGGGAAAGGTTGAGATTGTGGTCAATCAGAATCCTATTGAGTTGATTGTGAGGGACTCAGGTCCGGGCATGTCCGATGAGGTGGCTGCGCGGATGTTCGAGCCGCGGTTTACCACGCGTGGTGGGGGTTCGGGCCTTGGTCTGGCCATTGTCAAGGCGATTGCTGACCGACACGGAATGGATGTGAAATGCAACACAAGCCACGGAAAGGGCACCTCATTTGTCATGAGGATTTCCTTGTGACTTCGGGGTTATCAACATGGTGGTGCGGTATTATCGGCGCATTCTTACGTTGACGTAACCCTTTCAATTGCATTGATTTGTAATTGGTGAATTTTTGCCAACAACCATTAAACAAATCAAATCAGCAATGAAGAATCAACTTCTGCTTCTTTTGGCTTCGTTTGCTTTCGGGATTTCTGGGGTTTTTGCCCAGAATGTCTCTGGTAAAGTGACAGACGGTGCTAATAGCGAAGGCTTGCCCGGTGTGGCGGTCATCGTAGAGGGTTCCAATACCGGTGTTATGTCGGACGTGGACGGAGTGTTTAGCATCCAGGCAGCGGCAGGCGATGTTCTGACGTTCAGTTTTGTCGGATACAATACGGTTCGCAAAGAAGTCACGGGTGCGACCATGGATGTTTCCATGGAAAGCGGCGTGGCATTGGACGAAGTGGTCGTCACAGCGCTCGGGGTGAGCCGCGAAAAGAAGGCGCTTGGCTACTCAGTACAAGAGCTGGGCAACGACGCTTTCACGAACGCCAAGACCGAAAACGTGGTGCGCTCGCTTACTGGTAAGATTGCCGGCGTTCAGGTCACCTCTGGTACCTCGATTGGTTCTTCATCTAAAATCTTGTTGCGTGGCGCGAGCTCCATTACGGGTGACAACCAGCCCCTTTTCGTGGTGGACGGTGTACCCATGGACAATGCGGATTACTCAAGTGGAAACACCCAGCGTTCGGTGGGGGGTTACGATTATGGAAACGCCATTCAGGATTTGAATCCCGATGACATCGAGTCTGTCTCCGTGTTGAAGGGTCCCGCAGCCGCAGCCCTTTATGGATCCAGGGCCTCCAACGGCGCGATTGTCATTACCACCAAAACTGGTAAAGGCTATCAGTCCAGTGGTAAGCGTGGCATTGGCATTAGTGTCAACAGTGGCGTTGCGTTCAACAACGTCTACGTTTTGCCAGACTTCCAGAACAGTTACGGAGGTGGACCGAGCCAGTCTTGGGCCGATACCCTGCCCGACGGCTCTTACGTGCCCAACTACGCTTTGGATGGCAGCTGGGGTCCTTCGTTGAGCGGTCAGAATGTCCGCCATTGGGACAGCTGGTACGATTATGAAGGAGACACAGGCTTCGGAGAGGTGCGCCCCTGGGAAGCCAACCCCACCAACGTGGAGGACTTCTTCCAGACAGGTGTTACCCTGACAAACAACGTCAGCGTCACGGGAGCGACAGATGAGAGTTCTTTCCGCTTGAGCTACACCAATCACGATCAGACGGGTGTTTACGAGAACAGCTCTTTGGACCGCAACACCCTGAGCTTCTCGGGTTCGCAGCAGGTCAGCGAAGACCTTGAGGCGAGCGTGTCAGCCAATTACGTGCAGTCCAAAGGAAACGGCCGTCCGTTGACGGGATATGGCGAGTCTGTGATGTCACAGTTTACCCAGTGGTTTCAGCGCCAGTTGAACATGGATCGTATGCGCAACTATCGCAACCCAGATGGTACCCAGCGCACGTGGAACCGCTTGAGCACGACCAATCCCAACCCCAACTACTTCGACAACCCATTCTGGGAGCGCTACGAGAACGTCCAGAACGACCAGCGCGACCGCGTGTTTGGTAACATCACCATGAAGTACAAGATCAACGACGTGTTCAGCCTCATGGGACGTGCACTGAGTGACTTCTACATCGACCGTCGCGAGGAGCGCATTGCGGTAGGGGGTGTGCGCGAGAGCTCATACAGCGAGGCCACCCGCCAGCTGCAGGAGACCAACCTCGACGCTTACTTGAACTTCACTGACGACTTAAGTGACGACCTCAACTTGACTGGTTTCGTAGGGGTCAACCAACGCATCCGGAACTACAAGCAATTGAACGCATACACCCTGGGTGGATTGAATACCCCAGGCCTCTACACTGTGAACAATGGTGCAGACGGTTATGAGGTGGGTGATGTCACGAGCAGCAAGGTGGTCAACTCAGTATTGGGTAGTGCGAGCTTTGGTTACAAGCGCAAGTTCTTTGTGGATGTGACGGGCCGTAACGACTGGAGCTCTACGCTTCCTGACGCCAACAACAGCTACTTCTACCCTGCGGCCTCTGCCAGCTATGTGTTGAGCGAGGACCTGGACGTAGACGCCATCAGCTTTGCCAAGGTCCGTGTGGGCTGGGCGCAGGTTGGTAACGACACCGACCCTTACCGTACGTCGACCACCTATGCAGTGAACACGAACTTCGGTAACAGCGGTTCTGCGACGGTTCCCAACGCACAGAACAACCCTGATCTCCGTCCTGAAAAGACGAGCAGCTTCGAAGCTGGAGTAGAGTTGAACCTGTTCTTGGACCGCGTTCGCTTTGACTTCACTTATTACAACAGCACCACGGAAGACCTCATCTTCAACGTGCCGGTGTCCGCTGCCAGTGGATACAGCAGCGCTGTTTTGAACGCCGGAAACACCAGCAACAAGGGCATCGAGCTCAGCTTGGCGGTCACTCCGGTGATGACCGACAACTTGCGTTGGGACATCGGAGTGAACTTTGCCAAGAACCAGAACGAGCTTCTGGAGTTGGCAGACGGAATTGACAACATCCGCTACACGAGCCTCTTTGGTGTTACCCTCGAAGCCCGTCCCGGCCAGCCCTTGGGCACCTTCTACGGGTTTGATTACCAGTATGACGATGCCGGAAACAAGCTGGTGGACGATGCTGGATATTACCTCCGCACAGACGAGGTGGTCCCACTCGGAACCATTCTCCCCAACTTCACTGGAGGTGTTTACACCACATTGGATTACAAGAACCTCAGCTTCTACGCCTTGGTGGACTTCCAGAACGGCGGTTCACTCCACAGCTATTCCAATCAGTGGGGTAAGTACTCAGGAACGCTCGCAGAGACGGTGTTCGATGAGGACGGCAATGACATGCGTGCAGACGGCTACGCGGGTGTTGTGGTGGACGGTGTGAATGCCACTACTGGTGAGCAAAACACTGTGGCCATCAACCCGCAGAGTCACTTCTTCTCTAACCAGGGATATGTGATTCACGCGGCGGACCAATACGACGCCAGCTTCGTGAAGCTGCGCGAGATGCGCCTGGACTACAGCCTGCCTGCAGATGTGGTGGAGGGTACGCCCTTCAGCAATGTCAGCTTGGGCATCTTTGGCCGCAACTTGGCGATTCTCCACAAGAATGTTCCCCACATCGATCCAGAGGTGGCGACTTCTGCATCTAACATTCAAGGCTTCGAGGGTGGTCAGCTTCCAGCGGAGCGCACCATCGGTGTGAACCTGAAGTTCGGCCTCTAATTCTGACAACCCGGTAAAAACAAGGACATGAAAAAGAACATTTTCCTTCTCGCTGGCCTCGCCATCGCAGTCGCCTTCACAGGTTGTACTAAAGATTTCGAGGACATCAACACGAACCCCAATGAGCCGGCTTCCGTCTCTCCAGGTTTCCTTCTGACAGCTTCGCAAAAGCGGATCATGGATGAGATGACGGACTCCTTTTGGGGCAGCCGTCGTGGCATGCAGCTCGCGCAATACTGGTCATCGAACCAGTACTCCAACGAGAGCCGTTACCAGTTCCGTACAGAGGTCACCAATGGAGCTTGGCGCGATTTCTACGCCGGACCACTGCAGGACCTCCAGTTGATCATTGACCTGAATACGGAGTCTCCAGCTGATTACGGTGGCTATGGCAGCAATGGCAACCAAATCGCGGTGGCCAAACTGTTGCAGGCGTGGACCTATCAAATGCTCACTGACGCTTGGGGTCCCATCCCCATGACCGAGGCACTGCAAGGAGTGACCAACACCAGGCCAGCGTATGATTCGCAGGATGAGGTGTACAACGGCATTCTCGGCTTGATTAATGAGGCTATGTCCTCGATGGACGATGGCGCCGGCCCCCAAGGGGACCAGGTATACGGCGGCGACATGATGATGTGGGAGAAGTTTGCCAATACGTTGAAGTTGCGTGTTGCTATGCGCATGTCTGACGTCGCTCCAGATGCTGCCAAGGCAGCGGGTGAAGCAGCGTTGGATGGTGGCATGATCATCGCGACCAATGAGGACAACGCACAGTTTCCTTACATCGACGCGGCACCCAACAACAACCCCATCAACGAGGACTACAAGACGCGGAATGACTTCGCAGCTTCCAATACCATGGTGGATTGGTTGAGCGCCATGAACGACCCCCGTCTGGGCGTGTATTTCAACCCAGCGGTTGGCACAGGCACGTTTGTGGGGGAAGTGTACGGCCTTTCTGAGGACAGTGCTGCTGTGACCGACTTTGATGATGTTTCCCAGCGGGGAGACCTCATTTTGACAGGCAACTTTCCTGGCATTTTGTTCGATGCGGCACAAACACACTTTTTGTGCGCGGAGGCTGCTGAGCGCGGATGGGCCAACACACCTCTGGGTGCCGAAGCCCACTATAACGCTGCGGTTACGCTGAGCATGCAGTGGTGGGGTCTGACAGACGATGTGGCCATCAATGACTATCTGGCGCAGGCTGATGTGGCTTACACGACGGCTCCTGGTGATTGGAAGCAGAAGATCGGATCACAGAAGTGGGCCGCCTTGTACATGCAAGGTCACGAGGCCTGGGCGGAGTACCGCCGCTTGGACGCCCCAACGCTCAACGCTTGTGCCGAGGGTGCGCTGGATGGCGACGGCAGTGTTCCCAGCCGCTTCTACTATCCTCTGGACGAGCAGACACTCAATGGTTCCGGATATGCGACGGGCTTAGATGCATTAGGCGGAGCAGATGGACTGAACACCAAGCTTTGGTGGGACGTGAACTGAGGTTCACCTGCGATTCACAATACTCAGGAAAGGCCTGCCCGCAAGGGTGGGCCTTTTCATTGAGGTACAACAGGAAATACCGACGGGGTCAATCCGCGCGGTATGATACTTCAGCGGCAAACCAGACTGGGCGAGAGGGAGCCGCATCGTTGACGAAAGGTGCCACTTGCATGGCCAACAGTCCAGGCCCCTCTTGAAGCCCCTGAGGCACGCAAAGAAGCTCTGAAATGGTCGCGTTGGAGCGAGGGGATGTGTCGCTACCAAAGAAGGCGTTGTGGGCGCGTAAGGCGCCCCCATCAACCTCCTTGTCGACGCTGGGCAAATCGATGAGCAGGTGGTCGATGCCCAATTGGCACAGACGTTCGGCGAAACCATCCTCTAGGTAAGGAGGATTGGTGTCGCTCCAATCCCTTACAACATCGGCATTCGTGCATTTCAACACGATGGCATGAGGCTTGAGTTCAGTCAGTGTTTCAGAGACTTTGTCTAAAGCGGCGCATGGAACAACCCAGTCTTCGCCTTGGTGCTCGGGCATGGCATGTACCAAATAGGCCGGGAGGAGAAAAGGCAGTGCTGCGGAGCGGGACCGGGCATCCACGGGTTGGAATGCATCGTGGATGTGCTCTCTGGTTTCTGTGTGCGTCCCGTGCGCGTGTGGGTTGAAGGTGATGTCGCGAAAATTGACGGCTCCTCCCTCAGCGACGGACCCGATCCAGCCATCTGTCCGGACCGGCTCAACGGTGGCCGGACCCTTGTACCAAGCCCGGGGTAAGCCGCTGTGTGGGTTGACAGGGACACTGAGGTCCACAGGAGCTCCCGAAGCGGTCCAGTGGTGCTGGTGGTGTTCCAATGCGATGCTCAGGTTCATGCCGTCAAGTTGCCTCTGAACTGCGGATGGTACAAAAGAAAAGCCCCGCCGGTTAGGGCAGGGCTTTCCAAAATGGGTTGAACTTCCGATTACTGGAAGAGGTATCCGAGGCGGAGCTGCGCTTGGAACTGTGTTCCGAGGCCACCACCTTGTTGGTTACCTGTCCAGAAAGGACGGTCGTTGATGTTCGCTGGGTGCTGACCGCTGTAAGCGTGACCTGCGAGGTCAACACTGCCCTGAATAGGAGCGGGCATTTCGGTCAAGTCACTTGGGTCCACAGCATTCTGTGTTCCCCAGAAGAGGTTGTAAGCCACGTTGTCGGTAGCAGCAATCTCCATGTCGTTCACCTTAGAGCTCATGAAACCGAGACCGGCTTCTGCACCCATGTAGAGGTAATCGGTGAGGTAGGCATCAAAACCGGAAACGAGACCGACCTTGAACATGCTGGCGCTTTGGCTGATGGTCTGTGTCCAAACGATGTACTGGTCCTGGTCACCGACCTGGTTCTCATCGTCAGCGCTCCAGAACTCCTGCTCCATAGAGGAGTTTGTGATGCCGTAGCCAATTTCAAAGCCGATGTATGGGCTCAAGCGATCGCCACCTGCATCGAAGTGCTTCTCGTAACCGGGAGCAATCATGAAGGTAGAGGTGCTGTATGTATCATACATGTCTGGGCTTGGGATCTCGTCGTCACCGGAGGTCACGTAAGCACCAGCAATGGCAGGGATACCACCCTCAACAACTGTGCCGTCAGGCATGATGGAGAAGTAGGGCTCAGGACGTCCAACGCCGTTAAAGTCAAACTCACGGAAGCCGATGGACTTCTCGTTTGAGCTATTGAACGTCAAGCTCAAGCGGAACGCTGACTCTTCGTCAGTGAAGTTCCGGTACTTGATGGTGGTGCCGTCAACGGGGCTGTCACCAAGCGGAGTGAATTGGAGTTCGATGTTGTGCTCGCCACCGAATTGCTTCTGGGCGTTGGCCGTGACTGCGAAGAGGGCAACCAAGGCGAGGGCAGACAGGATGTGCTTCATCTTGAGGTTTCAAAAATTTTTCCGAGCGCAAGAAAAGCAATTCCCGGTTAGTACTTGAACATATCCACGTCTTTTCCACATAAGACACCGTTGAAGCGCTGCAAATCAGGCAAATAATTTCTTCCGGAGGTGAGGAAATATGCCCGAATCGTACGGATTTTCGCGAAATGTTGGAAGCCCTGCACCCCCTTTTAAGACGGGCATATGATCCCGAGCGGTTTCGCGCGTTGGGAGAACAGGTCATGAAGGATGCGACAAAACACCTTCAAGACAGCCAGTCCCGTCAACGGGAAAGGTCCATGCCCTGGACATCCCCAGCCGAGGAGAAGGTGTTTTGGGAGCAGCGTTTGGATGCCCCGGAGGGCCTGGCGGCATTGCTCAAGTTGGTGGCGGACCGCTCCAATGGACTTCAGGACCCCCGCTACATGGGGCACCAAGTGGCGGTGCCGTTTCCAGACGGGGCGTTGGTGGGGTTGGTTACGGACTTGCTCAACAATGGGGGGGCGGTGTATGAAATGGGCCCAACGAATTCTGCGATGGAGGAGGTCCTTATGGCGCGAATTGGTCGAATGATGGGGTTGCCGGATGAATGCGGGGGCATTTTATGTCACGGCGGCACCTTGGCCAATTTGGTGGCGTTGTTGGCTGCACGCCGAAAAGCGGGTGAGGGGGTGTCGGATGCTTGGATAGAAGGTGATGATGGACGGGGTGCCGTCTTGGTTTCGGAACAGGCGCACTACTGCGTAGATCGGGCTGTCCGAATTATGGGCTGGGGAGCCGAAGGAGTCGGTTTGGTTCAAACGGATAACCGGCACCAGATCACGCGTTCTGGGTTGGAGGCCGCCATGGCTGCAATGAAGGCAAAAGGGCGCCGGGTTGTGGCGGTTGTTGGCAGTTCTTGTACAACGAGCTCAGGGGCCTATGACAACTTGGAGTGGTTGGCTGACTTTGCGGCACATCATGGGCTTTGGTTTCATGTCGATGGCGCGCATGGCGCCCCTGCCGTTTTTAGTGAGCGACACCGGCATTTGCTCGCAGGACTTGAACGCGCTGACAGTGTGGCCATGGACTTTCATAAAATCATGGGGGTTCCTGCTTTGTGTACCGGGTTGTTTTTTCGGAGACAGGAAATGAGTTTTCTGCCGTTTACACAATCGGCAGAATACCTCTGGAGCGACGCAGAAGACCCGGAGTGGTGGAACTTCGGAAAGCGCACTTTTGAGTGCACAAAGCGCATGCTGTCGACGCGCGTAGCGGCGGTTTTGGAAGAGTATGGCCCTCAGATTTGGGGGGTCATGGTCGACCGCCTTTTTGGTTTGGGGCAGGAGTTGGCCGAACAGATTGTTGAGCGCCGTGAAAGGGGGTGGGAGTTGGCGATGGAGCCTCAGGCAAACATCGTGTGTTTTCGATACCTACCCCGAGATTTTGAAAACACAGAGGAGGAAAACGCGTTCACCTTGCGCCTGCGCCATCACCACTTAGAGCAAGGACCTCAGTACATCGTTCAAACCCGTTTTGGCGGAAAGGTGTGGTTGCGTTGCACCCTGATGAACCCGCTCACAGAAGCGAGCGATTTGAAGGGCTTGCTAGACCGTCTAGAGTCGCTTGGCGAAGGGGCCTGAGCTCTTGGTTTTACTCAACGGTAACGCTCTTCGCTAGATTTCTAGGTTGGTCCACGTTGCGGTCGAGTTTGACTGCCATGTGGTAACTCAAGAGTTGGAAGGGGATGGTGCTGAGCAATGGGACAAGGGCGTCGTCAGTTTTGTGCACCTCGATCACAAATTCCGCCATGTTGGCGACCTCTTTATCTCCAGCAGTAACGATCGCAATGATGCGTCCCCCCCTGGCTTTGACCTCTTGGATGTTCGAGACCACCTTGTCGTAATGGGCATCTTGTGTCGCCACAAAAAAGACCGGCATGTTCTCATCGATGAGCGCAATGGGTCCGTGCTTCATTTCCGCTGCTGGATAACCCTCTGCATGGATGTAGCTGATTTCCTTGAGCTTGAGCGCCCCTTCAAGGGCAACGGGGAAGTTGTACCCTCTGCCTAAGAACAGCGCGTTGGTGGAGCCCTTGAACTCTTCAGCGATGGTCTCAAGCTCAGGCTCTTTGGACATGAGCGCCTCTACCTTTTCTGGAATGCCATTGAGTTCGACCAAAAGGCGGTTGAAGCGCTGTTCATCCAATACTTGACGCAGGCGCCCCACCCGGATAGCAACCAGCGCTAAAACGGCAAGCTGTGCCGTAAATGCCTTGGTGGAGGCGACGCCTATCTCTGGGCCAGCGTGTGTGTAAGCGCCACTGTGGGACTCGCGAGAAATGCTCGACCCGACAACATTACAGATGCCAAAAACATGGGCGCCCTTTTCTTTGGCCATGCGGATGGCGGCCAGTGTATCTGCGGTTTCGCCAGATTGGCTGATGGCGATGAGGATGTCTCCTTCTCCAATAACCGGGTTTCTGTAACGGAATTCGCTCGCGTACTCTACCTCCACAGGAACGCGGGCAAAGTCTTCGAACATATACTCAGCAATCAAGCCTGCATGCCAACTGGTCCCACAGGCTACAATGATGAGACGGTTCGCCTTTGTCCACATTTCCTTGTGGTCGTCGATGCCTGCCATGCGGATGGACTCATGACCCAACCTGAGTCGTCCGCGCAAGCAATCGGCGATTGACCGAGGCTGTTCATGGATTTCCTTGAGCATAAAGTGCTCATAACCTCCTTTTTCGATGGTCTCAATGGCCATCTCCAACTCGGTCACAATAGGAGTGACCCTGTGGTTACTTGCTGTACGGATTTTTAACCCGTCAGCAAGAGAAATTCGGGCAACCTCCTCGTCTTCTAAGTAGACGACATTCTTGGTGTACTCTATGATGGGGGTTGCATCAGATGCGATGAAATATTCCCCATCGCCAATGCCAATTACAAGCGGACTGGACTTTCGCGCCAGTACCATCTCATTGGGATTTGAGGTGTCAATTACAGCTATGGCATAGGCACCAATGACTTCATTGAGGGCCACCCGCGTGGCTTCAAAAAGGTCCAACCCTTGGGACTTCTGCATGATCTCCTCGATCAGATGCACCAGCACTTCTGTATCGGTGTCGCTGTAGAACGCATGCCCGCGATTGGTCAGGGTTTCTTTCAGGGCATTGTAGTTCTCGATGATGCCGTTGTGGATCAACGCTAGTTGGCCATTGCCGCTAAGGTGTGGGTGGGCATTGATGTCGTTGGGCGGGCCGTGTGTCGCCCACCTGGTGTGACCAATTCCAAGGTTTCCCGTGGGTACTGACCCAGACATGTGTTCCAAAAGGTCATCGACCTTTCCTTTCCGTCGGTGATGCTTGAGGTTACCATCTTCGGAAAGGACGGCAATGCCCGCGCTATCATATCCTCGGTATTCCAAACGCTTGAGCCCCTTGATGAGCAATGGAAAAGCTTCTTGATTCCCCAGATATCCAACGATGCCGCACATACTATAAAGTTAAGGTTGTATCGCCTGTGGCCAGGGTCATTGGGACCAGGTCACCACAAATTGGGCGGGGGTTTCAGCATAGGGACCACTGAGCACCACCTGTTCCATGGCCACTGAAGAGAGTTCAGAGTAGAGGTAGACGTAAGGCCGGGTCTCCTCCCCATTGAGCCTCCTTTGTGTATACACCGGCATATTGATGGCATAGGCATTGGTGGCGGGGTTGTAGCTGCCGTCATATGCTACGCCAGGTGAAGTGGCCTCGGGCGTCAACTCAATACCTCCGGATTCCCTGCGAAGGAAAGCCGTTAGGAAATTCGGTTGACTCAGTTTTGACACGCCTTCGTTTACTGGAAGTAGAATCTCTGCGCGGTTTACAACAGCGCCTTCAGGAAGATTCAGCTCATCGATTCCAAACAGGTTGAGGCGGAGGTATGAACCTGCAGTGCCCAACAGAACGACTTGGTCTGTTCCTTCAGCGGGTAAGCTGTCGTTGAGTGCGGTGTATGGTTCAGGCCATACATGCCTAAAATGGGTGACGCGCGCGGCATTGCTGTTCATCACCAGATCATAGCTGGTGGTGTCCGTGCTGTTGTGGTAATGGATGCGCAAGTACGACACGCCAACATTGGGCTCGAGGCTGACAATGCCGCCTCCCCCAGATTCGGACCGTACCGCTAAACCCTTGAACCATTTGCGCCACTCGTCGTTGCTCGAAAAGACGGTGGTGTCTGCGTTCAGAATTTCCTGGCCAAAGGATGGTTTGAGCATAATGCGTACCTGAGCGCCAAGGGTGTCTGCCCCATTGTAGACAGGGTTGGTCGGGTGCATCTGAACGGGTTGTCTGCTGGGGTCTACGAGGTTTTCTTCGACAATATCCAGGCGGGATTGGCCGTAGTAGGCGCTGTCAACACTCATGGTGTCTGCCAATTGGTTGACCCGGAGCTGCTGGTCGAAACTCAGTCCGTAGGATGGTCCATTGTGCTTAAGGGTGAATACCACGCTGTCGCAAATGGGGTTGTCTCCAAAATCAATGGAGGTTTGAGAGAGGCGAAGTTCAGCCGAAAACCAAGCTTCTGAAAAACCGCTGATTGGATCAATCGTGCTTCCGAGGAGAAGCCTGCTGCGCTCATCTGTGCGCAGTGAATCCACCGGGACCATGCTCAATGAAAAAGGCAGGGTATCCGTGTTGAGCGCCAGAAGCTCTTCTTCTGGTTGCAATGCCAGTCCAATGTTGCTGTCGGGTTTGCGGCACCCCACAAACGAGAGGGTGATAAGAGACAGTCCCAGAATGAAGCACTTTCCTGTGTTCCGCATGCGGAGTTGTAGTTTCAGGCGTCCAAGTTCGGTCAGAAAAAAGGGTGTGCGATGGCCGTCAAGGACCTTCCTCCCCGTATGGGTCGGTCCTGAGTTAGGATACGAGAAACGTATCGGTTCTTACTCCTCAACGGCCTCCTGCTTTCCCTCCAGAATACTGTCGTAGAAAGTGGTCATTTCTGCAGCACTTAACTCGGGCTCCATATACCTCATGGTGGGCATTGCGAGTCCATCGAAAGTGGCTTGAGTCTCCTCGGTCAGCACTTCTGAGCCGCAAACAACAGCGTCTGAATGCTCCATGGCGATTTTGTTCATCGCGTCGAATGTGGGGAGGCTCAACTCGCTCACCAGGTCAGCTGAAATCCCGTCGTAAGCGATTTTTTCGTTCAAGCTGCCGTTGAGCGTTCCCTTGAAACCCTCATCGTAAATGCTGGAGATGATTTTGGTGTTCTCAAAGTGGGCATCACCTTGGAACATCTGCTTCGCATAGAGGGGAACGAGTGACGCCATCCATCCGTGACAGTGAATGATGTCGGGGGCCCAGCTCAATTTCCGAACGGTTTCTAAAACACCCCGTGCGAAGAAAATGGCCCGTTCGTCATTGTCTGCAACGAGCTTGTCCTTGGCGTCGAACCAGGTTACTTTCTTCTTGAAGTAGTGCTCATTGTCGATGAAGTAAACCTGCATCCGGGCCGTTGGAATGGAGGCTACCTTGATGATGAGTGGGTGGTCTGTATCGTTGACATTCAGGTTCATGCCGCTCAGGCGAATCACCTCATGAAGCTGATGCCGACGCTCATTGATCACCCCAAAACGAGGCATAAACACCCTGATTTCACGGCCCCTTTCATGAATGCTCTGAGGAATTACTCGACTCGCCTTACTGATGGGGCTCTCCGGAAGGAATGGCTGAATTGCTTGACTTACGTATAGAATGCGGGTCTTGCTCATGAATCTTCTGGGTTCCGGATAAATAAAACAGGCTTATTCAAATATACGCCGAATAAGCCGGAAATTCAAGGATTGACGCTACTTTGAGCCCCGCTAATTCGTAAGCGTTTACACTACTTAACGCCTTTTTGACCACATTGATTTTCCTCTGCGAATTTGAATGTGAACGCGAAACCTTCGAAAAGGGATTGCTGGTTATTTTGAAAGTGACACGATGTGACCAAGACTAAAACGGCAATGAGATTCCTTGGATTTGCTGCATGGCGTGAGCATTTGAATGGAGGTCCAAATAAGGGGGCTACCGTTTTGTTTGTACCGACAATGGGAGCGCTGCATGAGGGCCATGGTGACTTGATTCGGGCGGCGAGAAAAATGGCAGATGAGCACTTCGAAGGGCCTTCCCATGTCGTTGTGAGTGTGTTCATTAACCCCACTCAATTTGATGAGCAATCGGACTTTGCTGCGTACCCGGCCACTCCTGAAGACGACTTGAGGTTGGCTGAGCAAGCAGGAGCGGATGCGGTGGTTTTCCCAGGCGTCTCAGAAATGTATCCAGAGGGTGTGCCGGGGCAAGTTGATGCCATCGATTATGGCCCTTTAACAAGCTCTTTGGAAGGGGCTGAACGCCGTGGACATTTTGATGGGGTTGTGACTGTGGTGCGCACTTTGATGCGGCTCGTTCAGCCGGATTGGGCCTTTTTTGGCGAGAAGGATTGGCAGCAGTTAGCGGTGATCAAGAAGTTGGTGGAATTGGAGTTTGAAGGAATTGAAGTGGTTCCCGTACCGACTAAACGAGAGCGGGGAGGGCTGGCAATGAGTTCGCGGAACCGCAGGTTATCTCCCCCTCAACGCCAGGGCGCCGCTGCTTTATTTGCCACATTGATGAGGGTGGCTGAAAGCCATGATCCGAGCGCGGCATGTTCAGAGGCTGCCCAATCATTGGAGTCCCTTGGCTTTGATGTGGAGTATTTGACCGTGGCCCAAGGGGATTCGCTGGAGACAAAATGGGTGTCGGGAAAAATGCGTGTGTTCGCTGCAGTGCGGCTCGGCGGGGTTCGATTAATTGACAACGTTGCTTGCCGGCAATGAGGGGCGTTTTTGTGCACTGAGACAGGCATTTGCCGAACCTTGGCTTTTTCCTTTTCCTGAGATGTCTTGTTTTCGCCGAACTTGGCACCAAAATCCACAGGATGGGAGCCATTGGACCTACACAAGTTATTCTGATTGTCCTCGTTGTATTGCTGCTTTTTGGAGGCCGCAAAATTCCTGAGCTCATGCGCGGTTTAGGCCGTGGAATGAAGGAATTCAAGGACGCGTCTCAGGATGACGGCAAGGGGCAGGATGAGGACAGCAAAGGGTAGATTCACCCTTTCGGCCTGGTCGACATTGCTTCTGATTTGCTTGGCTACTGCGCCATTGGACGCGGAGGCAAGGTCCTTGTGCCCATTGGATTCTGTCGTCTCTGAATTGGACAGCACGTCTTTTTTAGACCCCCTCTTTTTAGCTGCCCAAGCGGATTCAATGTGGTTGGCATGGTGCGCGGAGGCTCATTGTATGAGTACTGACAGCGCCATTTGGTACGCCGGAACTTCGAGCCATGCTTTGTCCCGAGACTTGGATACAGCGGCCGTAGTTCAAGCGTTGATTGATCTAAATAAAAGGACGCCCTTGGATTTATCGCCCCATGGTGCGGTGTTAGATCGCGTTGTTTTTATGATGCGAAACCGTCCGCGGTTTTTGGGTAAAATGATGGGTCGATCGGCGCACTACTTCCCACTTTTCGAAGAGGCGTTGGACCGGCACAACCTACCGCTGGAACTCAAATACCTCCCCGTTCTTGAGAGTGGATTAAACCCTTTGGCACGCAGCGGAGCTGGGGCTACAGGGCTTTGGCAGTTTATGTACGCCACCGGCAGCAGCCAAAACCTGTCCATCAACAGTTGGGTGGACGAGCGCCGTGACCCGCATGCTTCCACAGAGGCTGCATGTCGGTTTCTCAAGCGCCTTCACAAGATGTATGACGGGGATTGGCATTTGGCATTGGCCGCATACAATGCGGGCTCCGGCAACGTCAATAAGGCCATTCGACGATCGGGGTCGCGTGACTTTTGGAAAGTGCGCCGGTTTTTGCCCCGGGAGACAGCCAAGTATGTGCCCTCCTTGATTGCATTGGTTTACCTCTTCGAACACCCCATGGATGCCGGACTTGTTCCGAGCGATCCATTGGCGCCGAGGTTTGCTCTGGATACCTTGATGCTTCGGCGAAATGTGCGGTTCGATCAAGTGGCCCGGGCGATGGGTCGGCCGGAGTCAGAGGTGGCACAGTTGAATCCCCAGTACCGCAAAGCATTGATTCCAGGAGAGATCGATGGAGGATGGCCTTTGGTGCTTTATGTTGATGACATTGGGCCGTTTTTGGATGCGCTGCCTGAAGCATTAGAGTGGGAGGCCGACAAGACCCCCAAAGTGAACTTTGAGCCAGAGGTCTCCGTGTATCGTGTGCGTTCAGGTGATGTTTTGGGGTCGATTGCACGGAAGCACGGAGTGAGTGTGAGGGAGTTGCGGTCATGGAATGGACTCAGGGGCGACATGATTCGGGTCGGGCAAAAACTATACATCCATGCAGACCCCCGGTAACCCTACGTTTTCGATGATGAAGGAACGTTTGACTTTAGTGTGTTGTGCGGCATCGATGGCCTTGCTTTTTCTGGGGTGCGGAGGGCCGACGGCGCCGCAAACCAAAGCGGAGCGTTATGCGCTGCTACCGGGTAAACTGGGCCCAAGTGGAGAGGTTGTTATGGTGGTGTCCAAGCCGATGTGGGAACGCGGCCTTGGCGCTGTGGTGGACAGTTTGTTTGCCAATCCTGTGCGCGTTTTGCCCCAATTCGAGCCCAGGTTCGACGTGTTGAGGTTGGACCCCGAGGAGTTTGATCGCTTTTGGAAGCCTCACCGGAACTTGGTCATCTTCGACATTGCTGACCGCATTGACACCCAGGAACCGAAATTGACGGTCTATCGAAACCGCTATGCAAAGGGTCAGATTTATGCTGAAGTGAAGGCCAAGAATGTGGCAGGTGCGATTGAGGCCCTGAGCAGTGCAGATGGGGGGTTGATGCTGGCCGATATGTTGGAGGCAGAAGAGGCCAAGCGATATGGTGACTTGGTGGCATTGGACAGGAACACCACTTTAGAAGCGGAATTGAGGAGCAAGCACGGTTTGGCTGCAGTGTTGCCTCGGGACGCCAGAATGGTGTCAAGTTCAGGCGGGTTTTGTTGGATTGATCGGTCTTTGACACGCATGAAGGGCGGGCGAAATCACGATGTCCAGATGGGTATTGTGGTGCACAGATCGCCCTATCATGGGCCAGAAGACTTTTCTATGGAGCGGATGTTGGCTAGGAGGGACTCGCTGTTTCAAGAGCGTGTGTCCAGCCCCAACGAGAACAGCTACATGACCACGGAGTACCGGTTGCCGCCACTGTATGAGGAGGTGGCTTTTCGGGGAGGGTTCGCAGCCACTATGAGGGGATTGTGGCGAATGGAAGGCGACTTTATGGGAGGGCCATGGACGTCCATTGCTTGGGTAGACGCAGACCGCGGCCAGTTGGTGACCATCGATGGTTATGTCTACGCACCCTATTTCGGAAAACGTGAGTATTTGCGGGAGTTAGAGGCCACCGTCCGTTCCTTTGCGCCCATCAAACAATAGACCCTTATGAAGCACATCATTCATTACACATTGAGGGCCGACGGTCCAGAAGGTGAAATCATCGAGGCGACAGTTCCCGAGGAGCCGTTTGCATTTATTGAAGGTGCTGAGGAAGTGCTGGATGAGCTGGAAGCCGCAGTGTCCGCCGCAGAAGTTGGAGCCCGTTTCGAACTGCTTGTTCCGTTTGACAAAGCATATGGCCCGGAAATGGAAGGCGCTTTTGCGGTGCTTCCCAAAGAGCAGTTCGTAGACGATGAGGGGCTCGACGAGAGCATCATGGCAGAGGGCGAAGTCGTGGTGATGCGCGACGACGAAGGCGACGAAGTACACGGTGTGGTGATTGGCGTCACTGAGGAAGAGGTCGAAGTGGATTTCAACCACCCTTTAGCAGGCATTGATCTTCACTTTTCGGTACAGGTCATGTCCCGTGAGGCGGAGTAATGGCCTCAAGGCTATATTCGGATCGTATACCCTGACTCAGTGAGCAGTACGCGCAAACCAAGACGCAGCAAAGCCCATGACTTCTCCGCACTTTCCACGTCAGTGGGGGTGGCGCTGACGTTGGCATTGTGGGGCGCTTTGGTGGCAGGAACACTGTTGGTTCAAGACCTCAAAGCAGATTGGATGTCTTCCATGCGCGTGGAGTTGGTCTTGGCTGAACCACCCGTTGATGGGGTCGCTGCGGACCAGTGGGTTCAGCTTATGCAGTCAGATGAGGCGGTGACGGAGGCTGTTTATGTAGACCCTGATTCTGCAGCGCGCGAGCTTGAATCTGAGTTGGGTGAGCCGTTCATGGATTTTTTGGGTGCCTCTCCTTTGCCAGCTGTTTTGGAGTTGACGCTGTCTTCTGATTGGATGGGAGAACAGGGTCTGAATGGGTTGACCCAAAGGGAAGCTGAATGGCTCGAAATGCCGGGTGTGACTCGGGTAGAATACCCCAGAGCCTTGTTGGCTCAGTTGGATCGGGGCTTTCAAGAGTGGTCTTATCCTGGTTTTTTGTTGGTGGCGGTGTTGATGGCCATCGTGGTGGCACAGATCATGAACGTGGTCAGGTTGAGTGTGTTTGGACGCCGGTTCTTGATTCGCAGTATGGAGCTTGTGGGAGCGCCACCGCACCGAATCCGACGCCCATTCATTGCTGAGGCCATGGGATATGGGGCTGTAGGGGCGCTCCTAGGGTATGCCGGCGTGGTGGGTGTCCTTGTAGGCGCCCGATCCTTTCTTCCAGGCGTTTTAGATACGTGGAGTGCGACGGAATTGGGCATCATATTGGCCAGTCAATTGACGTTGGGCCTTGTGCTCACAGGGTTCAGCGCACGCTGGGCTGTAGGCCGATATTTTGGAGCGCGACTGGACAAACTGGTATAGGTCGAGGACCTGACTGTCGAAGCACCTCCAAAGAGGACTTATTTTCGCACACATGAGCACGTCGACCAACCTTCACGAAGGACGCAACGCATTTCCCTTTGAGCGCCGCAATTACATGTTCTTCTTGTTGGGCATAGCGTTTTTGGTGATCGGCTATTTGCTCATGAGCGGCGGTGGTGTTGAGGACCCCAATGAATTCTCTGAGGAGATTTTCAGTGCCCGACGCATTACAATTGCGCCATTGACGGTGATGGCGGGATATGGGATCATTTTCTACAGCATTCTCAAGCGATTCCCCGCTGAGAAAGAAGGGGCTTAATGGAAATTTGGGAGGCCATCCTGTTGGGAGTGGTCCAAGGCTTAACCGAATTTTTACCGGTAAGCAGTTCTGGACACTTGGAATTGGGCAAAGCTATTCTTGGCATTCAGGATGCGGGCCTTGCATTTAGTGTTGTGGTGCATGGCGCGACTGCACTCAGCACGATTGTTGTGTTCAGGAAAGACATTTTAAGGCTGGTGATGGATTTGCCGGGTGCCTCCGTCGAGGGTACAGAAGCGCGGACTTTCGCTGCTTATGTCTTGCTGTCGATGGTGCCTCTGGCGGTGGTTTACGTAGGGTTTATGGACGACCTGGAGGCGCGCCTTGATGGTCATATAGAAGCTGTGGGCGCGGCGTTGATGGTGACAGGCGGTTTGCTTTTCTGGGCCCACCGTAGCGGTCGGCGCGGAGGCCGTTTAGGATGGTTGTCGGTGTTCTTGATTGGCTGTGCTCAGGCAGTGGCTGTATTGCCTGGAATCAGCCGAAGTGGCGCGACCATTTCTGCGGCACTCCTTATTGGAATTGACCGCAGTGAAGCAGCGCGGTTTAGTTTTTTGATGGTGCTCCCGCCGATTTTGGGCGCAACGGCATTGGAAGTGGTGGACTTGATCCGCGAGCCGGCCTTGCTGTCGTCTGTATCGGCCACGGCGCTTTTCGCTGCGGCCCTGGCCGCCTTTTTCAGTGGCCTGTGGGCCTGCCAAACCATGATCAACCTGGTCAAGCGCAATGGGTTCCTAGGCTTCGCTATTTATTGCGCACTGATTGGGGCCATAGCTTTGGGCCTTTCATGTATTTGATGTCTGCTATGCCACGTACCCTTTGGATATTCTTGACTGTTGCAGTGGCCTTGACCTCTTGTAATCCCAAAGTTCAGTTTTCAGAGCCTATGCCCCCCGGACGTTTGAACCTACCGAACATTCCCAAGGCGATGCGTGGGGTGATCTATGATGGCGACAGTGGTGACCGTTGGGAGATGAAGAAGGACACCTTGTTGATGGGCGATGAGGTCTTGGTCAATGGTGAAGACTTCCTGCTGCGCCGGATGGCGGGACACATCATCCTCAACAAGCCTGTGGTTGAGACGGGCCATTGGGAAGTGATCCCCATTCGGACGACCAAGGACAGCATGTTCTTGGGTTATTTTGATGATGAAGAGACGTTCCTCAGGCGCATGGCCACCTTGTTGGAAACAGCTCCAGAACCCCTGCGTTCCGAGGGTACTCCAGGATATGCATACAGCTTGTTGAGCCCTTCTGCGAAAGGCTTTAAGACGATACTGAAAGAGCGCCTTTACTCGGAAGATGAGGACGGCGCCCCCTTGCCCAAAGGCGGGGAGGTCAGGCCATAAGTCCAGCCACTGCCTTCCAATTGATGCGGCTTAGAACTGCAGTGACATAGTCTGTGCGCCTGTTTTGGTAGTTTAAATAGTAGGCGTGTTCCCAAACATCGATGCCCAGAATGGGCCGGCCTTGGACGTCACTTTCGACAATGCCCGTCATGAGCGGGTTGTCCTGATTGGGAGTGGAGGCGACAAAAAGCCTGTCTGGCTCGTTGGCATCTTGAACGAGCCAAGCCCATCCTGACCCAAACCGGGTTCCAGCAGCTTTGGTGAGGGCCTCTAGCATGGCTTCGTGGCCTCCAAACGATGTTTGTATGCGTTCGGCAAGCAGGTCGGCTTTGTCATTGTGGGCCTCGGCAGGGGAGAGCACCTTCCAGAAGAGGGCGTGGTTGAAGTGTCCTCCTCCGTTATTGCGCAGTCCGGTGTCGGATGCGGTCAACGCGGCCAGAACAGCTTCTAATGACTGACCCGAAAGGGGGTGGTTGGTCAATGCGGCATTGAGTTTGCGCACGTAACCGGCGTGGTGCTTGCCGTGGTGGATGCGCATGGTCTCCTGGTCTACGGCAGGTTCGAGGGCATCAAAGGCAAAACCGAGCTCGGGCAGGGTGAATCCCGATGTGCTGTTATCGGCAGATGACTCAGTGGGACCGGGAGCCCTTCCGCAACCGAGGAGCGTGGAAACGAGCGGGGTGGCGATCACACCGACTCCGGCGATGCTTCCAACCTTGAGAAAGGTGCGTTTGTCCATGGTGTTGGCTTTGAGGGGACAAATTGGGTCACCCGTGTCATAATGAAACCCCTGCTGTTCACGTTGGTTCAACGTTGGCCTGTGGACCGTGAATCAGGCACCTAATTTCATCGGGTTGAAATCACATTTTGATTGGGTTCAGTAAACGAACATCAGAACGCTCCTCCTGAGCATGACAAGGGCCGCTCCAAAGGGAGGGGATTCGGCACGCGCTGGCGTGTTGTACTGTCTTTGGGTGTTGCGATGGTGTTGGCGCTGACGGCGGTGATTTGGTATCAGGCCCGCGGCTTGGAAGAGCGTGTTTTGGAGGCGATTCAGCCGCACTTGCTTACGGATGTTCAGGTTGGTTCTGTGGCCCTGACGGTATGGGACAGTTGGCCCAATGTCGAGGTCGTCTTGGGCAATGTTTGGATCGAGGACGCCGTGGAAGAGGGCAAGGCCTTTGTGGAATTGAAGACACTCGGTGTGGTGTTTGCTTGGCAGCCTTTGCTTTTTGGTCGGCTTGAGTTGGCGGAGGTGGAGGCAAAGGGGGGCAGGATCAATGTAAAGCGGTACCCTGATGGGCGGGAGAATTGGCAGTTTTGGAAATTGGGAGATGATGCCGAGGGGGTGGATTGGACGGTCGGTTCCCTTGCGCTCAATGGGGTACAATTGGATGGCGAATGGTGGTCTGAGGGCCATGATGACCCGGTATTGTGGTCGGCGCTGTGCCGTTCGATATCGCTGGATTTGACGGAGGGCAATGATCAGGACTGGATATTGCAAGGGCCGGTTGTGTTGGGCGATTCGGAACTTCTCGCTGGAGGAGAAACCTGGTTGGATGTCGTGAACCTGGAAGCTGCTGTCAACATGACTTTGGAAGGGGCGGATGTTGCGGTGTCCCTATCGGATGCTCAGGCGCGGACGGAACAGGGGTCGTTGGATTTTAAGGCTGTTCTGGGCAGTGATGATGGTTTCTCACTGGCGCTGCTGTGCCAGGGTGCGCAAGGGGCAACGTTGTTGTCTTTGGTGCCGCCAGGGCTGATCCAAGAGGTGCAGGATTTGCCGGAGGTTTCTGGAGCTGCAGATGTTGAGGTGTTGGTTGGTTCAGGGCGGCTTCCCGGTGGATGGGCTGGACCGACCGACAGTGATTGGACCGAGGATTGGGCGGTTCGTATTGCTCCACAATCTTTAGTGGTAGGGTGGAAGGGATTGCCGGCAAAACTGAATGGGGGTGAGTTGGTGGCCTGTTCTCAAAAGAATACGTGGAGCCTGGTATTTGATGAGGTTATCGGCCAAGCGGCAGACGGCGAATTCCGTTGTTCAGGTAGCTGGTCTTCTGGTAACGGTGTCGATGACTTGGTGATCCGCGGAGAAATGGTCGCCCGCCCAGAGGGAGTGATGTCATGGCTAGGTGAAGAAGCTGCGCTGCCGGACGGCTGGAAATTGAAGCCGGGAGGAGTGTTGCGTGCTGAGGGAAACATAGCAGCTTCGCGAAGTCAGCAACAGCCTTGGTCATGGAGCCAAGGAACATTTGAAGCCACAATAACGGATGTGGGGTTGGTTTTTCAGGCTGATCAAGCGGGGGCTGCTCCCCCCTTGAATGTGGGAGAGGCTCGGGTGATGGCCACTCCAAAAGAATGGGAATTGTACTTAGGCCAAATCAGGGGGTGGGGCGTCGCAGGCGATGTCAACGTCAGTCAGCCGTCAGGTGTTGATGTCATTCAGGTGGCAGCCCAGGCCTCTTCTTGCGACCTCACTGAACTCCTCGCTGCGGTGTCGGATATGCCGTCAGGTTCGGACCAATCGAATGGAAATGGCCCCAATGTCGATTGGTCTTTGGAGGTCGATCAGATAACATGGGGGCTATTGAGCGCCCGTTCTGTTGGTGCACAAGGCACTTTTAATGTGGGCCGTCAAGAAGGGGTGCTGAACAGTTTAAGCGCCCAGGCTTTTGATGGCCTCATTGACTTAGGGGGCATTTGGGACCAGCAGACCTTGGCGTTAGAAGGAAGGGTCGTCGATGCAGATTTTTCCTCTTTTTTGGAGGGGACCCAAGGACTTGGACAAAGCACGCTGTTGCCATCACATGTTCGCGGTAGGGTCTGGGCAGATGGCATGCTGAAGCACCATTTTCAGAAGGCGGTCAATTTGGCTTGGGAGACGGATTTGGGTGTGAGGATCGAGGAAGGTGAATTGCTTGACTTTGAACTGTTACAACGCATTCCAGAAACGCTCAAAGAAGAGGGTAAGTACCGTTTTATTTCCGACGCGGAGGACTTGAGCAAGCGGTTGAAGCGGGTCCGCTTCAAACCATTAGAAGCCCGTGTATCCCTAAAGAGGGGGGTGTTCACACTAGACCCGACCGAGGTGATGTCGGACGCTATGGATGTCGGCATTGCAGGATGGCAGAGGCTTTCGGGCGGGATGGACTACACCTTGGATTTTGCTTTGCGCGATTTGAAGTCCGATGAAGAAGAATTCGGCACAACGGCAGACGACGGCCTGGGCCATCGTTTTTTCTTGGCCATAGGGGGAACCTTGGAAGCCCCCGAATTTGGATATGATCGCGCTGCTCATAAAACCCATAGGCAAGGAGAGAGAAGGTCAGCTTTGGGTCGATTGAGGGGGTTGATTTTGGGAGAGGATATGGAGCAGAATGCCCCTGAAACACAAACTGAACATCCTGTTTCGGATTCGGTGCAGGTGGACAAGACGCTAAAGGTCCCGCCGGCAGTGGATGTTGAGGACGACGACGACGATTTTTCACCTTAAAACGAGACGAACCAAAGTTGTTATTGGTCGAACGTTAATATTTCCTATCTTAGCTGTCCTCTTACACCAAGTGAAATTGATGAGGAGGGCTTAACCAAATTTGACCCTGTCTTTACTGAATGGTCATTGAAACGTCGGCTGCGGTCGACGTTTTCATGTTTAAAAGGTTCAGTTTTTGATGTCGTGTGGCCACAGTTTGAAGGGTGGCCGAATACCTTGCCCACGGTTTTCTCCGTTTCCTACGAGGCCTTACCACAGTGCGGATCAGAAATAAGCAATATTCGAGAATACTTCTCTTGGCGGGCGCAACAGCGATTGTGGCGCTGACCTTGTGGTCCAGTGGCCACATTGCCCACACGCTTCGGCAGGAGGAGCAGCGGAAGGTTGAGCTCTGGTCTGAAGCCATCGTGCAACGCGCTCAGCTTGTGGGATACACCGAGGAGCTTTTTGCCTCGCTGCGCAATGAGGAGCGAGATAAGGCGGACCTCATGGGGGAGGCGTATCGCATTATTCAGGAGGCCGAGCCTGGCGCCCCGATTGACCTGACGTTTATTACCCGCTTCATTCAGGCCAATCGCACAATTCCCGTGTTGGTTTATAAGGACAGTGTTTTGCAGGCTGACATCAATGTGGCGCCATCGATGCGGTCAGCGAGCCAGCTGGATTCATTGCGCGATGCGATGGCGGCCAGGGGTTCTGTCATTGAGTTCGATCAGGGGCTGACGTTGTTTTATGACCAGAGCAATCGCTTTCGTGATTTGCAAACGGTGATGGATGACATCATCCACTCGTTTATTTCTGAGACGGTCTTGAATTCTGCTTCAATTCCAGTGCTGCTGGCGGATTCGAGTTTGACAAAAATCTTGCGTGCAGACCGGTTTGATCAGGTTGATCTCTCGGACACGCTGGGCTTGATCGCCAATCTGATGGCGGTCAATCCTCCAATAGCATTGGACCTGCCTGATGCTGGTCGAAGGTGGATTTTGTACGACGAGTCTATTGTGCTCAAGCAGTTGCGGTTTTTCCCAGTGATTCAATTGTTGATCATCGGCGGCTTCTTGTTGCTGGCTTACTCTACGTTTAGCGCGTTTAGGAGGTCGGAGCAAAACCGTGTTTGGGTGGGCATGGCCAAGGAAACCGCGCATCAACTCGGCACGCCGCTGTCTGCGCTGATGGCGTGGGTGGAGGTGCTGCGCAGCGAGGGGGTCGATGAGTCCGTACTTCAGGAGTTGGGCAAAGATTTGGACCGTTTGCGCACGGTGACGGACCGGTTTTCCAAGATTGGATCGGAGCCGGAGTTGTCGTCGGGTGACCTGTGGGCGTTTGTTTCGGAGACGATGGCTTACTTGGAACGCCGCATGCCGCGGGCGGTTGAATTTGATGTGGTGTCGTCAGAGGGGGTGGTTTGGGCCGCCTTTAATCCTGCCTTGTTTGGATGGGTGTTGGAGAATTTGACCAAGAATGCCGTTGACGCAATGGAGGGGGTAGGGAGTCTAAAAATGACGCTAGGCACGGAGTCTGGCGTGGCATATTTAGATGTTCAGGACACAGGAAGGGGAATGAGCCGCAGGGTTCAGCGCCAGGTTTTTGACCCAGGTTTTAGCACGAAGGCAAGAGGTTGGGGTCTAGGACTCAGTTTAGTACGTCGTATTGTGCGCGAATATCATGGAGGTCAAATCGTTGTTTTGCGCAGTGAAGAAGGGGCGGGCACAACGTTCCGTGTGACTTTGCCTTTGGTTTCGGCAGAAGTGGGCTAAATTTGCCGTCCTCCTTGCCCGGATGGCGGAATTGGTAGACGCGCGCGACTCAAACTCGCGTTCCTTTGGAGTGTGGGTTCGATTCCCACTCCGGGTACAAACAAAGCCCAGTGAAAGCTGGGCTTTGTTGTTTCAGGGTTTTCGAGAATTGGGGTGCAGTTTTGGTGCATGATAGATCGATTGTCTTTGGCCGGGATTTCTCTTTTGGGTGCCATTCTTCTTGTGCCTCAGTTGACCAACGCGCAGCCCACAGTGGAGTGGACTCCTTTGCCAGAATTGGGTTATAGCGCCCAAATCAAGGTGGCGGGTTACATCGCCCCGAGTGCCCCCAGTGGTGATGCTCAGAGCTGGGACTTCAGTGATGTGGAAGGCACGGTATTTTCAAACTTTGAGGTGGCACCCGCCAGTGCTTCACCTTTCGCCCCGCTGTTTAGCGGAGCGTATTGGACCGCACAGAATGGGGATCAATTGTCGTTTTTCGCATTGGTAAACGGAGGGTTTACGATCATGGGCAATGCCAATACGGCCGCGAGCATTACCATTCCATTTACCGACCCTTTGACCCAGTGGACTTTTCCCTTGGAGTATGGGGACGTCAGTTCGGATGACTTCTCAGCCGAAGTGATGTTGTTCGGACAGCCTTACACTTTGGTGGGCGATGTCACGGCAGAAAATGATGCTTGGGGCTCACTGACGATGCCAGACGGCACAGTGCATGAGGAGGTCATGCGCGTGAATTACAGCCAGTTTTATACAGAGACTTACGATGGCGATACGGCTGATTGGTATTTGAATCAGGTGGTGTATTTCGCAGAAGGCCAGTCATTCCCTTTGTTTTTGCACGAGGAGTTGATCGTCACAGACAACGCCGGAGTAGAATTGTTAAATGGAACGGACGTGGCTTGGTATAGCGACCTCCTGGCCGCTGTTCCGTTAACGGCCATAGACGTTGCTGATGTCGCATTTCCCAACCCGGTGATGTCCGGAGCTTCCTTGTATTGGACACTTCCTCCCGGGTGTCATTGGAAGGTGATGGGGCTGAATGGAAAAGTCATTGACCACGGTGTTTCGGTGACACGGGAACAGAAAGTATTGGATACCAGTTCCTGGGGAAGAGGTGTGGTGTTGCTTGTGCCACTTACGAGAGAAGGGCAGACTATGGGAAAGGTGCAACGGGTGTTTATCCAGTAGGCCTCTTTTAGAGATGGGGGCTGGCGGATTTGATGGTGTTGACTGTATCCCTTGTGCTTTTGGATGAAGTAAACACTGATTCCTTGTGTGTTGGTGTGGAAAGGGAGAAATTGCCCCCATGCTGACGAAAAAGGCACAGTATGCATTTAGAGCGTTGACCGTCTTGGCCAAACGACAAATTGAGGGTGTCAAAGACGACATGACCCTTTGGATGAGCGCACGGGAGATTTGCGCGCAGTCCCCCATGAGCGTGAAGTTTTTGGAGCAGATTCTCGTTGAGCTGCGCGCTGGTGGTGTGGTAAAAAGTCGGCGGGGCCCGCAAGGTGGTCATGCTTTGAGCATGCCGTCAGATGAAGTGAAAATGGCGAAGGTGATGCGGCTTATGGATGGCCCCATTGCCCCACTGGCGTGTGTGAGTTTACATTATTATGAGCGTTGTGATGACTGCGTTGAGGATGATTGCGGGCTGCACCGGATGATGGCCGATGTGCGCGATGCTCAGTTGGCAATTTTGGAGCACCGAACATTGAGCGACCTGCTTAATTCATAGTAAGCACATGGGGATTGTGTGGCATGCTGTATCTTTGAGGTATGGTGTCACAATCCGCAACATCTAGCTTGGACTCATTGGTGAGCAGTCTCCAGCAAACGCTGGACAATAAGGCTTGGAAGGGTAAGATTTTATTGACGACCTCGTTTAGTCATGAGGATCAACTGCTGACTTGGGCCGTGATGGAGTCCGGCCTGTCCGTTGAGATGGTCTCTTTGGATACGGGGCTGCTTTTTCCAGCGACCCTTCAGACTTGGAAGGAGACAGAAGCGCACTTTGAAGTGAGCATTCGGTCATTGGTTCCTGATAAAAGTGAGGTGGACAGCTTTAATCAAAAGCGCGGCCTCTCTTCCATATATCAAGATGTAGGCGCCAGAAAGTCATGCTGTTCAATGCGCAAAATCGTTCCGTTGAAACAGGCTTGTCAAGGCATGGAATGGTGGCTAACGGGCTTGAGAAAAAGCCACAGTGAAAACCGCGCTGGCATGACTGCAGTGGAGCCCGCTCCGGAATGGGGGGTGCAGAAATTCCACCCGCTCTTAGATTGGACGGACGCTCAAATTTCAGCGGCCGTGAAGTGGACCGGGGTGCCGGTGAACCCCTTGTACAAAATGGGGTACTCGAGCATCGGTTGTGCACCTTGTACACGTCCTGTCTTGCCAGGAGAGTCGCCAAGGGCGGGTCGGTGGTGGTGGGAGCAGTCTGCAAAAGAATGCGGGCTGCACCGAGGGTGAAAGTAGGCGGCTAGAGTAGATGTTGGGCAGCGTCATTGGCGCTGTGAACCCTCATCAGTAGGCGCGGTCGGCCCTTCCTTCTTTCCAAAAGACAAAGGCGCGGTTGACGACGCGGTTGCCACCCGGGGTAGGGAAGTTGCCCGTGAAATACCAGTCTCCCTTGTGCTCAGGAATTGCCGCGTGCAGTCCTTGAATTCCTTGATAGATGATGCGGACTTCGGCTTGCATTCCTTTGGGGGTGAGCAGGGCTGAAATCTTGTCCGCGGTCTCTTCAGGAGTCAGGTTCTCATAGATGGGCTTGACCACGTTGCGTTGCTCGGCGTAGGGCTTTTTGAGTTCGGCCAGGCAGGCTTGATAAACCTCGTCGATCAAGCCTTCGTTTCCGCGCTCCTTGTGCAGGGCAATGGCGGCTTGAAAGGCAATGAAATCACCCATTTTGGCCATGTCGATGCCATAACAATCGGGGTAACGGATTTGGGGCGCGCTGCTGACGACAACAATCCGCTTGGGGTCGAGCCGATCGAGGATGCGCAAAATGCTGCGCTTCAACGTTGTGCCGCGAACTATGCTGTCGTCAATGACCACCAATTGGTCTTTGTGGCGTTCTACAGTGCCGTATGTGATGTCGTAGGCATGGGCGACCAGGTCGTCTCGGGCGCCATCATCCGCAATGAATGTTCTGAGCTTGGCGTCCTTCAATGCCACCTTGTCTACCCGGGGGCGCTCCTCAAGAATGGCTTTGATTTCGGTGGGGTCTGGGGATTTTCCTAAGCCAATAATCCGCTCGATTTTACTCTGATTCAGGTGGCTCTCTATTCCCTTCACAAGCCCGTAGAAAGAGGTCTCGGCGGTATTGGGGATAAAGCTGAATACGGTGGAGTCAATGTCGTGTTCAATGGCTTCGAGCACCTTGGGCACGAGGCTTTCACCAAGGGCCATGCGCTCTTGATAGATGTCGGCATCGTTCCCCCTTGAAAAGTAGATGCGCTCAAAGCTGCAAGGTGTCCGTTCGGCGGCGGGCCTGACTTGCTTGATCTTGGTGGCGCCATCTTGGCCAATGATCAGCGCTTCACCGGGTTCCAATTCGTGCACTTGTGACTTGGTCGCGTTGAATGCCGTTTGAATAACAGGGCGCTCAGAAGCGGCGACCACCACCTCATCGTCTTCGTACCAAAAACAAGGACGTATGCCGTTGGGATCCCGGGCTATAAAGGCGTCACCTGTGCCAATAATTCCGCCCATCACATATCCGCCGTCCCAAGCCTCGGAGGCTTTGGTCAGCACCTTCTCAACGTCTAGGTTTTGGGCTATGAGGTCGCTTATTTCGTGGTTTTCGTGGCCTTGCTCCTTAAAGTCGCGGAACCGGGCCTCGACCTCTTCGTCTAGGAAATGCCCCACTTTTTCGAGTACGGTTACCGTGTCGGCTTTCTCTTTGGGGTGCTGGCCGAGACCTACCAGGACGTCAAAGAGCTCGTCGACATTGGTGAGGTTAAAGTTGCCTGCAAGGGCCAATGTGCGGCTCCTCCAGTTGTTTTGCCTGAGGAAAGGGTGCACCCTTTCGATGGTGTTCCGCCCATATGTGCCGTAGCGCAGATGGCCCAAAAAGACTTCTCCGGTAAAAGCAAACTCCTTTTGCAGCCATTCTGCGTCTTTGAGTTTGTCGCGCTGGTGCTCTTGGGCATCGGCGAAACGCCCCAAGACCTGAGAAAACAAGTCTTCAATGGGCTGCTTGGCGACGGAACGCGATCGGCTGAGGTAGCGGTGTCCAGGTGGAACAGACAGCTTCACGTTGGCGAGGCCCACGCCATCTTGCCCGCGGTTCCGCTGTTTTTCCATCAAGAGGTACATCTTGTTCAGGCCATAAAAGGCCGTCCCATAATGGTCGATGTAATACTGAAGTGGCTTTTTGAGCCGGAGAAGGGCTATGCCACACTCGTGTTGGAGAAGGTCACTCATCGTGTGCCGGTCAGGTTCCGTGGGTGCGAATTTAGAGCGGCGATGAGGGAATCAGTCGAGATACCCCAGATCGATGAGACTTTGGGCCATCGCGACACCGGCATCCTCAGCTGACCGGGGTTTCCAGCCGTACCGTTGGTGCGCCTTGTCGGAGGATACGTTGGCCATGAAGCCCAATTCTGCGAGGACCACACGCAGCGAAGGGTCGAACGCAGCGAAGAATCGAACCAAGAAGTTGGGCATGGCGAGGGTGCCCACTTTGCGGCCTTCTGTGGGGAAGGCGCGCTTGAGGGCCTTTGCCAAATCCCGAAAGGGCAGGGTGTTGGCGGTGGCGGCAAACCGCTCGCCGGCGGCGCCGGCGTCGTTGAGCACCAAAAAGTGCAGGCTTACCACATCGCGGACGTCGACGGTGGGGTAGCCCAATTGGGGGACGCCAGGAAATTCACCGCGCATCATTTTGAGGATGACATCGCCACTGGTGCCTGCGTCCTTTCTGTCGAGGATGGGCCCGAAAATGAAGCCGGGGTTGACGGCGGAAACGGCCATGTCTGGTTGTTGCTTGGCCATCATCCACAGGTCTTGTTCGGCTTGGGTTTTACTCTTGATGTAGGCCGTGATCATGCCCCCATCGAGTTGGGTCCAGTCATTTTCTGTGAAGTTGGTTTTTTCACGACCATGGCCGTACACGATGGCGACGGTAGATGAGGTGTGCACAAACCGTTTGACGCCTTCTGCAGCACAGGCTTCGAACACATGCTGGAGCCCTTTTCGAGCGGGCCCGATGATCTCTTGCTCGTCCTTGGGAACCCCCAAGGGGAAGGGAGATGCAACATGCAATGCGGCGTCGCAGCCGGCAGCCGCACCGCGCCATCCCGTGGGTTTCAGTAGGTCGGCTTCGTGAAAAGTGAGCCGCTGCAGGGCTTCTTCTGCATTTTCACCGAGGTGCGATGCCAGCATCTTCCTGACGGAATCGGCACGCTCCATGGAGCGCAGCGTTCCGCGCACGGTGTGTCCTTGGCGCAGGGCCTCCAGTGTCATGTGACCACCGAGAAAACCGGTGACGCCGGTGATGAGCAAGGTGTTGTAGGGCATCGAGCAGGCGAGGTTATGCGGGGTCTACGGGAAGGCGCTTAAGCCACTTGTAGTCCGCACGGGTCAAGTACCACATCATGATGGGCACAATGACCAGCGTGAGGAAGGTGGCAAACGTCAAACCATAAATGATGGCCCAGCTCATGGGCTTCCAGAAAATGTTGTTGTCACCTCCGATGTAGATCTTGGGGTCGTACTCAGCCAAGAGGCTCACGAAGTCCACATTGATGCCGATGGCCAGCGGAAGCAATCCAAGGACCGTGGTGATGGCGGTCAGGAGCACGGGACGCAGGCGGGTGCGTCCGCCTTGTATGATCAAGGGGACGATTTCAATAAAGGGTAGGGGATCGTCTTCACCCAACCCCAACTCCCGCTTTTTGCGGTCAAAGAGCAGGTTGGTGTAGTCGATGAGCACGATGGCGTTGTTGACCACCACGCCCGCTAGAGAGATGATGCCGATCATGGTCATGATGATCACGAAGTCCTGGCGGAACACCACCAGACCCAAGAACACGCCCGTGAGCGAGAACAGTACGCTGAATCCGATGATGAAGGGCGTGGAGATGCTGTTGAATTGGGCCACGATGATCAAGAAGATGAGGAACAGCGCGATGACCAATGCCTTGGACAGGAAGGCCATTTCCTTGGCCTGCTCTTCTTGTTGGCCGGTGAATTCCCATTGGACGCCGTCTTGAGCGGGGTAGTTGCTCATGGCGTCCTTGATGGCGGCCACGACCTCGTTGGCGTTGTAACCGCCGAGGACATTGGAAGACAAGGTCACCGTGCGGTCGAGGTCCTTGCGCTTGATGGCGTTGTAGGTGGTGGACCGCCCTGCTGTGGCCACTGCGGAGATGGGCACTTCCTTGATTTGGCCGTCCGAGGCACTGCGGAAGATGATTTTTTGGTTCATCAACGCGTCAGCGTTGTTGCGGTAGGCATCTGAAAACCTCAGGTTGATGGGGTAATCGTCTTCGCCGTCCTTGTACCGGCTGACTTCGCGTCCGAAGAGGGCGCTGCGGATGCCGTACCCGATTTGCTGTGTGCTCAAACCATAACGGCGGGCTTTGTCGCGGTCGATGGTGATGGGCATTTCCGGTTTGGACTTTTCGACGTCGAGTTTCAGACCCTCCACTCCTTGGATCCCCGTGGATTCAATGAAGCGCTTCATGCCATCGGCGTAGGCGAGTGCCGTCTCGTAATCGGCACTGGTGATTTCGAGGTTGATGGGCAATCCCTGCGGTGGACCGTCGGAGTTCTTGGTCGCACGGATGAGGGCGTCGGGATAGCCCTTGACTTCGTCGCGGATGGCGTTGAGCACATCGTTGGTCCTGAGGCCTTGGCGGTCTTGGAACTTCAAGAAGCTCACCGTGATGCGGCCTTTGTTGGGGGTAGCGCCCAGCTGTGGCCCCTCGGCAGGGTCGGAAGTGCCTTCACCAACTTGGGCGATGACAGAGTTGACCAAAAATTGCTCCGCTTCTCCGTTTTCTCCTTCCTGGAGAAATTCGGGGCGGTTGATGGCCTTCATGACCATGCCCTCGACCTCTTGGGTGACCCGGTTGGTCTCCTCGATGTCCGTGCCGATGGGCATGTCGATGTAGACGTTGACATACTGCGGCTCGTTTTGTGGGAAGAACTCCACCTTGGGTGGGAACATGCCCAACAGCACGAGGGATGCAAACAACAGTCCGATCATGCCGTAGAAGAACAACCAAGGCTTGGCGCCGCGGAGCGAGAAACGCAGCAGGCGCTCATAGCTGTTCTCCAAGGCGGGAAGGAGCTTGTTTTGAAACCAAGCGGTAGCAGGTGTCAAGAGGTACCGGTTGAGCAAGCCAATGACGCCGCCGAGCACGAAGAGGTTGCCCAGGGTGTTCCATCCGGCGCCCAGCAGGAGCAGCCCCACAACGAATAGAATGCCGGTGGTGATGAACAGCCGGCGCACGTTCATTTCCGCTTCTTCCACCCGCATGTAGAGGCTCGTCAACATGGGGTTGATCACCAAGGCGATGAAGAGGGACGAGGACAAGACGATGATGAGGGTCATCGGCAGGTATTTCATGAACTCTCCGATGATGCCGGGCCAAATCGCCAGAGGAAGAAATGCGGCGAGTGTCGTCGCAGTAGACGCGATGATGGGCCAAGCCACTTCGCCCACGCCATAGCGCGCGGCATCGAATGGCGACATTCCTTCATCCATCAGTCGATAGATGTTTTCTACGACCACGATGCCATTGTCTACGAGCATTCCTAGGGCCAGTACCAATGCAAAGAGCACCATGACATTGAAGGTGATGCCCAATGCGTTGAGGATGGCGAAACTCAGGAACATGGACAGCGGAATCGCCACCCCTACGAAGAGGGCGTTGCGCAGGCCCAGGAAGAAGAGCAGCACACCGACCACAAGCAAGACGCCGAGGATGATGCTGTTTTGTAGTTCGTCAACCTGAGTTCGGGTTTGGTCGGACTGGTCCGAGGTGATGCTCACGTTGAGGTCAGAAGGCAAGAACTCGGCCTTGGCTTCCTCAATGATGCGGTTGATTTCATTGGAAGCGATGATGAGGTTCTCACCTGCCCTTTTTCTAACGTCGAGCGACACCACGGGATTCCCCCATTCTCGGGCGAAACTGGTGGGTTCTTGGTCCACAAAACGCACGTTGGCCACGTCGCGGAGGTAGACAGGCTGCCCTCCTTCGGCCTTGACAATGATGGTCTCCAAGTCTTGGGCGTCGCGGAAGTCACCCACGACCTGAACGGTGCGTCGGCGCCCATCCATGAGGATGTCTCCTCCGGAAATGGACAGGTTTTCTTGACCGATGGCTTGGGCGATATCGTTGAAGCTGACGAGCATGGCTTCGGCCCGAAGGTGGTCCACTTCGACCTCCATTTCTTTGGCGTTGACGCCCCGGATTTCGGCTTCGTTGATTTGCTCAACGTCTTCAATGCGTTCTTGAAGAATATCGGCGTAGTCCTCGAGTTGGTCGATGGGGTAATCTCCAGAAAGGTTGACCTGCATGACCGGTACCAACTCCGTGAAGTTCAAGTCAAAGATGTTGGGGTCACTGGGCAAATCATCGGGAAAGCTGGGGTCGCTCATGGCGATGTCCACCTTGTCCTTGACCTTTCTCAATGCCACCTCTGGTGTCACCGAGAAGTCGAACTTGATGTCAATGGAGCTATACCCTTGTTGGCTCGTGGAGATGATTTTATCGATGCCCGTTATGCCTTTGAGCTCTTTTTCAATGGGGCGGGTGATGAGCTTCTCGATGTCCCCGGGACTGTTGCCAGGGTAGGGAGTGCCTACAAAGACTTCAGGAACGACCACTTCGGGGAAGCTCTCCTTGGGCACGGTGATGTAGGAGGAAATGCCGGAGATCAAAATGATCACGATCAAGACCGCCACGGTGGTGCGGTTTTTAATCGATGCTGTGCTCAGGCCGAATTCCTTGGGTTGCTTAGAGTCCATGGGGTTGGGGTCGCTTGATTACGGCGGATTCAGCGGATGATCTGGACGGCTTCGCCTTCCACAACTTGACCGGAGCCTCGGTCGATGATGGGCATGCCGGGGACAACACCCTCAAGGATCAGGACGCGGTCAGCAGTAGAGGACCCAGTTTGAACGGGTTGTCGGGTGGCCTTGCCCCCTTGGATGGTGTACACGAAGTCCAGCCCCTCTCGGTTTTGGAGAATGAGGCTGGATGGCAACGAAATCGCGCTGTCCAAGTGCAGGTCGTTGATGTGAAGCGCGGCAAACTCATTGGGCAATAAGTCGGTGTTGGCGGGCACAGGAACAACAACTTCGAAGGTGCGGTTGGCAGGCTCGATGAAGCGCCCCACCCGAGAAATGGCGCTGGTGAGGCTTGCACGACCTGTCATTGAGATGTTCACGCGTTGGCCGACTTCAATCTTGCCGAGGTAGTGGTCACTCACCATTGCCCGCACATACATATCGCTGAGGTCGATCACCCGAGCAACAGGCTGCATGGGAGAGGCCATGCCCCCTTCTTTGGCGAAGATCCGGTCGACGATACCGGCAAAAGGGGCGGTCACTTTGCCAAAGTCGACCTGCTCAGAAAAGGCTGCGATGCTCTCTTCCAAGGCCTTGACGTTGGTGCGGGCCTCCAAGAGCTGCACTTCAGTGCCGATGCCTTGTTCCCACAAGCGCTCTTGCCGGGATAGAACATCCTTGGCGAGGCTCAGGCGGGTATCCAGTTCGTCTTGGTTACGGGCGACTGCGTCATTGTCAAGTTCCAGCAAGACCTGTCCTTTTCTGACGGTCTCACCTTCGTTCACACGGATGCGCAAAACGGTTCCTTGGGTCATAGGGAAGACCTGAGCGAGGCGGTCAGTCTCTACGTTGCCTTGGACGGTAAAGAAGTGGTCGAACGGCGCAGGAGTGGCCTCGAGGGTGGTGACTTTGCGCGCTTCAGATGCCGCGGAGGCATTGGCTTCTGATGCTTCAGGGGCGCTCTCTGGAGCGGAACCGCCGCATGCTGTGAGCAAGAGGGCGGTGGAAAGGAAGAGGGATGTGCGGATCATGTTGATCAGGCGTTGAGGGAACGTTCGAGGCGGAGGTGGGCGTTGAACCAACGAAGGGTGGCTTGCGCGTGGTTGGCTTGCGCGCTGACCAGTTGATTTTGGGCCTGGGTCATGTCAAAGCTGCTGGCGACCCCTTCTTGGAAACGGATACGCGTGCGGTCCAGAATGCGTTCGGCGAGATCGAGTCCGCGCTGGGCTTGCATGCGCTGTTCAAGGCTGGAGTTGTATTCGGAACGGGCGGCGCGGTATTCAAGGGTGGCCGCCTCGGTGACCTGTTCGAGGGCGGTTGCAGCGCGGTCCCGGGTCAATTGCGCTTGAAGCACTTTTTCCTTCCCTCCGAAGCTGGACCAAATGGGGATGTTCATTTGAACACCCACCAATTGAATGGGGTACCAGCTTCCTTCTCCGAAGAAGTCAAAGGCATCGCGTTGGGCGTTGCGTTGGTTCGTGTAAAATGCGCCAATGCTGGGCATTCCTGCTGCTTTTTCGTTGCGGATGCCGAGTTCAGAGAGCTCCAGGTTTTTGGATTGTGACTGGATTCCAGGCAAGCGCATCGCGTCAAAGGGGGTGCCGAGGACGGCAGCCCCGGTAAAGGCGTTGGACAGTGACTCGAAGCTGTCGGCAAGGATGACTGTGGTTTTTACCGGCATACCTACGGTGAACTTCAAGGCATCCAGTGCGACGGATGCCATGCTCTCCGCGGTGGCGCGCTGCTGTGTCATCTCGGACAAAGCCAGTTCCAATTGGTCGGCGTCGGTGGACTCGGCGAGGCCTTCTGCCACAAGGGCGCGGGTTTGGCCCAAAGCCTCTGCTGCCAAGGCTTCTGCTGCTTTGAGAATGGCCACGTTTTCTTGGGCTGCCAATGCCGCAGCATAACCTTCACCTGCAGCCTGACGTGCATCGGCCACAGACTTTGACTCAGAGGCTTCCATTGCGCTGGCATAAGCCTTGGCCGCTTGGATGCCTACGAAATAACTCGGGCTAAAGATGAGCTGAGTGGCGGTGATGCCGGCCGTCATGGTTTGGGTGGCCCCAAACTGAAATTCTTGAATGGCGTTGGGGTCAGCGGGCGGGGCATCCAAGGGCACGCCAGTAGCCTGCGCGACGCCTCCGAGAAAAGCGGTCAGGTAGTCTGGAAAGCCGAAAACGTCCCCGCTGGATACTTGAGTGGGAATGTCGATGTATCGGTTGTATTCAATGGAACCACTGACTTGAGGAAAACCAGAAGCGATGATTTCGCGCGAATTGCTCGCGGCCT
>CAJQJX010000030.1 GCA_905478795.1 uncultured Flavobacteriales bacterium | reverse complement strand
AAATAGTGAAAATGAAAAAGGCCGGGAAAACCCGGCCTTTTTCGTTGCGTTGCAAGGAGACGATCAGACGACCGATACCTTGACGGCACTAAGGCCTTTTGGAGTCTCCTCTACTTCGTAGGTGACCACGTCGTTCTCGGCGATATCGCCGTTGCACGAGTTGATGTGGACGAAGACGTCCTTGCTTCCCTCATCGGGAGTGATAAAGCCGAAGCCTTTGTCGTCGTTGAAAAACTTAACCGTTCCTTGGGGCATGTGTTCTAAATATGGCGCAAAACTACGCCCATGTTCGCATACCCCCACCATCTAGAGCCAACAAAGACGCCAAAAACGGAGCGGCCCCGCCTCAGAAGGCTTCGCCGATGAAGAAGTATATGCCGCTACCCTCGCGGGTGTAGGCGACATCGAGGCGCGTGTAGATGTCCTTTTCTGGGAAAAGGAGAAAGCGCAAGCCGGCCCCGCCCGTGGGCAAAAACTCTTGCCAAGAGAAGGGGTTATCGTCGCCGTAGACCTGCCCGGCGGCCAAGAAGGCGCTGGCGCCGATGCGCTTCGAGAAGGAGAACGGCAGGATGCGGTACTCGATCTGGCCGGCGAGGATGTTGCGGTCGCGATAGCGTCCCAGGTAGTAGCCGCGCATGAGGCTCTCTCCTCCCATCAGCGACAGCATATTAAACGGGGCATCGCCCGCGGTGAACTGGCCGTAGAGCTGGGCGGCGAAGACTGTATTCTCGCGCAAAGGGCGGTAAATGCGGTTGTCGACGATATAGGAGGTGAAGTCGAAGTCGCTGCCCGCCCCATAGCGCAGGAAAGCCCACTCGCTGTAGAGGCCCTCGCGCGGGTTCATTGCGTTGTGGATGTCGTCGTAGAGCACGCCCAGACCAATACCGAGGTTGCGCGATCCGTCGCCACCGATGGCCGGTCGGTTGAAGCCCGGAGCGGAGTCCACATAGTCGATGCGGTTCAGGGCCTGGTAATCCAATTCCAATCCCACATACAGCGATGGCCATGTCTGGCGGAGCAGCCGCTCGCGCAACAGGATGTACTCCCCGTCGATCACGCTTTGCACCTCCTCCGGAGCATCCCTACCAATGCCGTAGTAGTACAGTGGAAAGCTTTGGTACCGCGCCCTTCCGTAGATGAACCATTCGTTGCGGTCGGTGTAAACCGTGTGATCCAGCCACAGGCCATATTGGTTCTCCAGCGTGTAAAAAGTGAAAGCCTTGAGCTCACTCAAACGGTTATTGAGGTCGCGGTTGGCGCTGTAGACCAGCAGGCTGGACACCCCAATCTCCCAACTCGTTTCTGGGGCATACGCCACAACGGGATAGTGGATGAATTTGGGCGCCGCAGGATCCTGGCCTTCCCCCAGTATGTTGTTGAGATAACGCCGGACGAAATTGCCCGAACCGCGCTCTTCCTGCGCGGTTGCGCACAGCGTGCCAAACAGGATCAACACGACTGCGAGCGCGGTTGGGCGGAAGGATGTCATCGGGTTAAAAATAGTCCACCGGCCCCATGAAATTTCATGTTGTTATTTTCGGAGCATGACCATGCGCCACATCCTGTTTCTTTTAAGTCTGACTTGCTCGCTTTCTGCCACGGCACAATGCGCAGACACTGAAGTTGTCTTCACCTCCAATACTGGTCTCTGGAGCCAGGAAATGGGATGGGAACTGTACCTCATCGGAGAGGGTGATACAGCGCTCGTTGGCGAATTTCAGGGGCTGACGGACGGCACCTTGACCGCAGATACCCTCTGCCTTGAAGACGGTTGCTACATCCTCCTCGCCACGGACTCTTGGGGCGATGGATGGAATGGCGGATCGTTGCTGGCAGAAGCCTTGGACGCTACGGCAGCATTGGACGGATTTGGGTCTGAATTCTCTCTGTCCGATGGATTCTACGGCTTCCAATCCTTCTCGCTGGGAACAGAGGACTGTGTCTTCCTGCTTCCGGGATGTACAGACCCCGAGGCGCTCAACTTCCTTCAAGGCGCCACGGTGGATGATGGGTCTTGCACCTATGTAGAAACTTTTGCTGTTAACGATGAAGGCTCCAGCCTGTTGCGCGAGTACATCTACTACGCGCCGGAAGGGATGGAACTGGGAGCCCCACTGGTGTTTGTACTGCACGGATATTCAGGCGATGCGCTCGGGATGTACACCTTCAGTGGCTTTCTTGAGGTGGCGAATCAGGAAGGCTTTGCCGTGGTGTTCCCACAAGGGGCGCAGGATGGCAGCGGAACCAACCACTGGAACGCCAATTTTAACTTCACCAACGTCAACGACCACGCCTTCCTGAGCCAGCTCGCCGTGCACCTTCAAGAGACGCACGGCCACGACCCGGAGTGCACCTACAGCTGCGGCTATTCAAACGGGGGCTTCATGAGCTACTCCCTGGCCTGTGCAAATGCGGAAACCTTTCGCGGCATCGGATCTGTCGGTGGCTTAATGGGAGGCAACGATTGGACCACCTGCGCCCCCTCCCAGCCGGTCCCCGTGGTCCACATCCACGGCACCAACGACAACACTGTGCCATACTTGGGCAATTCTTCCGAACCCGATTGGGGAGGAAGTCCCGGTGTCGAAGAGATTGTGAGCGCATGGGCGGATTGGAACAACTGCACAGAAGTGACGGAAATCGCCCTACCCAACCTGGACCCAACCGACGGAAGCACCGTTGATCTGATCACACATTCGGGGGGCGACTACGGTTATGAGGCCCGGGTGTACCGGGTCAACGGCGGTGGCCACGATTGGTTCGGCTCCTGGGGCAACTTCGACATCATCAGCGCCGCGGAGATGTGGAGCTTCTGGAGCCAATTCTGTGGTTCTGCCATTGCCGTAGAGGAATTCGACCGCCTGCAAACCGAACTCGTGCGTTGGGACGGCGCACAATTCACGGCCTTGGAGTCCTGCCGCGTGAGGGTTTGTGACATGTCAGGCCGAACGGTGTTCGATCGGCCCATGATGGCCGGACAATCGGTCCCCTTCAATGGCTGTGCACCTCTTCTTCTCATGTCTGCACATCAGCCTAGCGGCGCCTTCCAGCAACTGAAACTTCAGGTGCACTGACCCGCTTTAACCGTGGTCCTGCACATGCAGGTCGCGCGAAAATATCGTCTGGCCAAAGCGCTCGCCTTCGAGTTACAGGGTATAGTCGCCGGGCGGGTAACCCTCTAGACCTACGGTGAGAAAAAAAGTGTGACGCCCTGTTGTCAAGTCCATTCCGGACATCATTTCCAAACAACCCTAACGCGCCATCCTTGTCACTGCTCCATTGAAGCGTTGCGGTGCGCCCATCGATTACTTAGGCCCATTGGATCGTCTGAACCGATGGAGACCCATGCCCTCGCACCCCTCCAAGGAACGCTCAGTACTTGCGCTTCCCGGGCTTGCTGAAGCTACCCGAACCCCCCGATTTCTTGTACCCCCCTTTCTTGAAGCCTCCTTTTCCTGCCCCGCCTTTTTTGTAGCCCCCTCTCTGTGGGCGGAAACCGTCGGCGCGTGTCTCTCCATCGGCGAACCCACCGTCATTAAAACCGGTGTTGAACCCTCCGTCTGACGTTCCGCCTTCCTTCTTGTAGCCTCCTTTCTTGTAGTCCTTCTTGTAGCCGCCTTTCTTGAAGCCCCCCTTGTTGAAGTCCTTCTTGTAGCCGCCTTTCTTGAAGCCCCCTTTCTTGAAGTCCTTCTTGGCGCGATAGCCATCGTCATCCTTGCCGCCTTTCTCGTTGAGGTCCTTGCGGTTGCTCAGGTTCAGGCGCGCAAGCTCACGGGAAACGAGGCGGGCAATGATGTCTTCTTTGGACAGTGGTCCAAGGAGCAAGTCCACTTCCTGCAACAGGCCTTCGGGCGCTTTTACTTGGTCTTGTTGGTCTACCAATCCGCGGGCCCATCCACGCAAGCGTTCCTCCACAATCTGGTCGGCCTTGGGCACATCTACGGAAGTGAACTCCACATCGAGGCCTCGGGCCAACTGGTTCACCTTGCCTTTTTCATTGCGGCTAACGAATGCCAGCGACACCCCTTTCTTTCCCGCGCGGGCGGTACGCCCGGAACGGTGAGTATAGTATGCCTGATCGTTGGGGAGCGAGAAATGGAAGACGTGTGTCAGGTCGTTCACGTCAATGCCCCGGGCCGCCACGTCTGTCGCGATCAGCACCTGGAGCTCCTTGCGCTTGAACCGCAACATGACCCGGTCGCGCTGATGCTGGGAGAGGTCTCCGTGTATCGCATCGGCCCGGTAGCCTTGTTTGATCAACCCTTCGGCCAAATTCTGGGTATCGCGCTTGGTGCGGCAGAATACGACGCCGTATATATCGGGGTCCAAGTCCATGAAGCGGGTCAAAGCCTCGGCTTTGTCCCCGTGCCGCATCATGGCGTATTGGTGATCAATGTTTGTGTTGACGGCGGTCTTCGGGTCGATCCGGACCTCGAAGGGATCCTCCATATAGTCCTTGACCATGCGCCGGATTTCCTTTGGCATGGTGGCCGAGAACAGCCAGGTCTTCTTTTTGTCGGGCGTAAAGCTCAGGATCGTGTCCAGCTCCTCCTTAAAGCCCATGTTCAGCATTTCGTCGGCTTCGTCGAGTACGAGGTACTTGATCCGATCGAGCTTTACCGCCTTGCGCTTGGCCAAGTCAATCAGACGGCCAGGTGTTGCAATGACCACCTGACAGGGGCGCTTGAGCTGGTTGATCTGCGTGACTATGTTGGCACCGCCGTACACCGCCACTGTGCGAATGCCCTTCATGCGCCCTGCAAACAAAGCGATCTGCTCGGCAATCTGCTGACCCAGCTCGCGCGTTGGGGCGAGGATCAAGGCCTGAACATGGGCCTGATCTTCATCGAGGTGCTCGAGCAAGGGCAAACCAAAGGCCGCGGTCTTACCTGTGCCCGTTTGGGCAAGTCCAATAAAATCTCGGTCTCCCTCGATGAGGCGCGGAATGGCCTGCTCTTGGATTTCCGTGGGATTTTCAAAACCGAGTTTGCCGATGGCTTCGAGGATCGGGGCCGAGAGGCCGAGGCTGGCAAATGAATTCAACGTGGGGAAATTGGGCGCGAAGGTCCGACCATATGTGCCTGAATAGACGGGGAAAGGCAGGTTTTTTAAGATGTCACAACTTAGAAAGCCATCCAATGGGCTGTTTTGTTCTTTTCGCCAACTTGTGCGACATGCGTTTTACCTTCTTTCTCGCCTCAGGTCTGCTCCTCTTCTGCCACCCTTCCAAGGCCCAGTTTAATGTGGAGCCCTACTTGCAAGATGGCGCACCTCACGCCATGCGTGTGATGTGGGAAAGCGCATCAACAGGACCGGCTACCCTGGAGTGGGGAACCGACGAAAACTTAGGGAACACAGTGACTTCAGCAGGGGTGGAATCCTTGGGGGGTGCCATGCACGACGTTCTCATCGACGGTCTTGCTCCCAACACTCCCTACTACTACCGCGTGGCCAGCGGGGCAGTTTCCACCCTCACCTACCGGTTTAAGACCCCACCGCTTCCTGAAGCTGAGGCCGACTTTTCCTTCGTGGCCATGAGCGACATGCAGAAAAGCGGCGCCGACCCCGACGTTTTTGACCACATTGTTCACCAAGGTGTCTTGGACTATTTCGGAGGGGAGACTTCGGAGGAAATCGCTTTGGTGCTCATCCCCGGCGACCTTGTCGTCAATGGCAACGCCTACGAGCAATGGTCCAACGACTTTTTTGCCCCCTCACACGATCTCTTTGCGCAAGTCCCCCTCTATCCCGTTTTGGGCAACCACGAGGTCAACTCCACCTACTATTTCCAGTATTTCCACTTGCCAGAAAACGGCAGTGCAGGCTACGAAGAACATTGGTGGTACAAGGATTACGGCAACGTTCGGTTCATGGGACTCGACTCCAATTCGCCTTACGATGGGGACGACCAATTGGATTGGCTTTCGGGCGTGCTCGAAGCCACCTGCACCTTGGAACACATCGATTTTGTCTTTGCCGAATTGCACCATCCCCACAAAAGTGAATTGTGGACGCCGGGAGAAAGTGACTTTACGGGAGAGGTCGTCGCCGCGCTCGAAGGGTTCACCGAAGACTGCGGCAAACCCAGCATCCATTTCTTTGGACATACCCACGGATATTCCCGGGGTCAATCACAGGACCACAAGCACCTGTGGATCAATGTGGCCACGGCCGGTGGTGCCATCGACTACTGGGGAAGCTGGCCCCAATTCGACTACGAGGAGTTCGAGATCACCACCGATGACTGGGGATTTGTGGCAGTAGACGTGGTGGCCGGTGATGAGCCCCAGTTCACGGTGAAGCGATTGAGCCGTGGCGACAATGCAGAGACGCTCGACAATGTGTGCACAGATAGCCTGGTGGTCACCAAAGCCAACCAACCGCCGCCGCCGCCCATCGCGGTCGCACCTCTTGGAAACACGCAACCACCAGAGTGCATTGTTTTGGCGGCCACCCCGTTTGGGGCCGGGCCCACCGGATCCCAGCACGGCGCCAGCCAATGGCAGGTCGCTGACAACATCAACGGTTTTGACAGCCCGTTGGCCAATGTTTGGGAGCGGCACCGCAACGTTTACTTCAATGAGGACACCCAAGCGAGTGCCTCCCTGACCACCGAAGCCATTCCGGGGCTGCCAGAAAACGCCGAACTTTTTTGGCGGGTGCGTTACCGGGACCGTGGACTCGATTGGAGTCCCTGGACGGCACCGACCCCCTTCTTTACTTCCGAATCGCTCCAAGGCGAGAACCTACTTGTAAACCCGGGTGCGGAGAACGGCCTCGATGGCTGGGTGATCACTGAAGGCGTGGCCGAGGCCCTGACCGCGGGCGAATGCAATGGGGTCAACCCTTTTGCTGGCGACCAATACTTTGCTGTTGGTGGACTCTGCACCGAAAGCGACTTGGGCCGCATGCACCAAGATGTGGATGTATCGGCGTGGTCCGACTCCATCGACGCCGGTGTCCAAGCTGCCTATGCCAGCGCGATGATGAGCGATTGGAGTGGAGCCGACATCCCTGCCATACGGATGCGTTTTTTGGATGAATCCCTCGACATTCTGGGTGAAACCGGATGGTTTGAGCTGCCCGTAGCCACCTGGACCGCGGCGAACATCGAAAGCCCATTGCCGGTATTGAGCCGCTTTGTGCGGTTTGAGATGCAGGGGACCCGGATCGCGGGACAGGACAACGACAGCTACTTTGACAACCTCTCGCTGAGGATGGGCAGCTTAACAGATTGCGACGGACTGCCCACCCTGGTCACCACTCCTTTGGGGTCTCCCGCCCCATTGAGCATCTACCCCAATCCGGGCGCCGCCGATTTGGAGGTCAGTTGGCCCGGCTGCGTGCGGCCCATACTGGACTTGAGGGTGGTCGACAACACAGGGCGAAAAGTGACCGTTCAATGGGCAGATTCCGCTGGGGGATGGCGCATTGAAAGGGGCCACTTGCCTGCAGGTCAATACCACATCACCGCCATCGATGCTTCCGGACACACTGCCCGGGCAACTTGGGTGATTGCACCTTGAATGCAGGGGCAGAGCAGCCGGTTTATTTGGCCGAAGCGGTCAAATGCCTGCGCCCGAGGTTGCAGATGCACCGGCGCAGATTGTCAGGAAGTCTTGTTCAAACAAGTCCCCCTTCAGGCAGCGGCTGTTCTCGTTCCAATCCAACGTCACTTCGGCGCCTGTGAAGTACAGCGTAACCGTTCGCATGGCTGGATTGTAGAGGTAGCGCAACGTCACGCTTTGGCTGGCTTTTTTGAGGAAGTGCACATCGCCTTCTCCCGTCCAACCCGCCATTCCAACGAGCTCTAAGTCCAACATCAGCCGCTCGCCGTCGAGCCATTCCAATGTGCCGCAGACGGCTTCGCTATGGTCATCTGAATCAATGCAGACCCCAACCGGAGTGAGCCAATCGAAGCCCAACTCGAGCACTGTGCCAGCGCCCGCATCGGGAAAGGCGGCATCCTTGGTGCATCCAAACAAAACAATGGCGGCCGCAATGGCCAAGGGAGGTGCAATGCGCATGGCGCAGATCAATTGTGAGGTTGCCCTCGGGGTTTTAAATGACCGTTCGAGGCCCGCGAACGAAACGGGAGCTTGCGCTGCTCCCTCTACGCGCCATCGCCGAAAAATGTTACGCCCCCCCTGTATTCTGCTGGACCTGTTTTGCCCCTACATTCAAACCATGAAGTCGGTTTTCTCCTTCCTTTTGTGCAGCCTCATGGGGATTGCTGGAGCCCAAGACACCTTTAGCATCGTCGCTGTTGACATAGAGACTGGGCAAGTAGGCAGTGCCGGCGCCACTTGTTTGGACGACACGGAAATCGAAGGCGGGGCGCTCATCATCAGCGATGTCATCCCCGACGTGGGCGCCATCCATACACAGAGCTTTTGGGTGCCGGCCAATCAGAACGCCGCCCACAATCAAGTGGTCGACAACGGCCTTTCTCCCGAGCAGCTGATGGCTTGGCTCGAGGCCAACGATGTACAGGGCAACCCAGCTGTCCGCCAATACGGAATGGCTGACCTGGTGACCGGCGCAGCGCGAGCTGCAGCCTTTACTGGAGACAACTGTATGGATTGGAAGGGGCACATCGTAGGGGCCAACTACGCCATCCAAGGCAACATTTTGCTGGGGGAGCAGATTCTCACCCAGATGGAGGAGGGCTTCTTGGGCACCGAAGGCAGCCTTGCAGAAAAGCTCATGGCCGCCATGCAAGGTGCCAATGTAGCCGGTGCCGACACCCGGTGTCTCGAAGAAGGCGTGAGCAGCCGCAGTGCCTTTTTGCGCGTGGCCTACCCGGGGGACAGCCCTGACGACCTTACCCTCGATCTCGTGGTGTCCCTGACCCCTTTTGGTATGGAGCCCATCGATGCGCTCCAAGAGGAATTCAACGCTTGGAACGGAACAACCCAAATAACTGAAAAAGAAGGTTTTGAGCCATTGTTGATCACCCGTCAGGCCGACGGACAGGTGCTTCTCAAATGGGAAGGCGCAACCCCAGTAGAACTGATTGCTTTTGACGAACGAGGGACCCGGGTGGGCACAGTGACCCTGTCCGGCCCTTGGACCACATGGGCACTCCCAGCGGATGGGATGCTGTTTTTGCGTCTTGTTGACATCCGTGGCGACGTTCTCTCTACCATGCAATACGGGACCCGCAGCGCGGCACCCAATACGCAGAGCAACACAGGCGAATAATACCGTGTACGAAGAGCCCTGAAGGCCACCTGCCCGAAGCCCCCCAATAGCGCCACCACCCACTGGAAATGCCGCCGTGCCAGCATTCTTTGCGATGACAAATCTCATCGCAGTAAATGCCTCCCCAAGCTATATCCAACCGTAAATTGTAGGATAACCCTTACCGGGGATTATCAGACCGCAACCATGAAGCAGCTTTTCACCACCCTTTTGTGCTGTTTGACATTGACGTCATTCGCTCAAATGAATGCATTGTCTTCCTCAGACGCCTCCAATCCAACTTCTATGCCCCGCACATGCGCCTCTCACGAGAAGCATGTCGAAATGATGGGTCTTCAGAAGTATGCTGAAGCACGCGAACGCATTGACAGTCACCGCGCCCAGTGGGAGCCCATTGTCGCGCAACAGAGGGCGGCTGGACAAAGTGTTGTGGTCACCATTCCGGTCGTTTTTCACGTGCTCTATGCGAACAGCACGGAGAACATCGCGGACAGTGAGATCCTTGAACAGCTCCAAACATTGAACGATGACTTTCGCCGTTTGAACAGCGATGCGGACAATGTGTGGTCTCAGGCTGCGGATACAGAGATTGAATTTTGCCTGGCTTCTTTCGATCCCGACGGGGCCCCCACCAATGGCATCCTGCGGGTGCCCACTTCGGTGTCCAGCTTTGGTTCCAATGACGCCATGAAGTTCACCGCCCAAGGTGGTTCGGACGCATGGCCTGCTTCTGACTATCTGAATTTCTGGGTCTGTAATTTGGGTGGTGGTCTGCTCGGTTATGCCCAATTTCCTGGAGGACCAGCCGCAACGGATGGTGTAGTCTGTGGCTATCCCTTTGTGGGGAACAACGGTCCTGGCGCGGGCATCTATAACCTCGGACGCACCGGCACTCACGAAGTGGGACACTGGTTGGATTTGCGCCATATCTGGGGCGACGGCGGCTGCAGCGTAGACGACGGTGTCTCTGACACGCCGGAATCCGATGCATCCAACTTTAACTGTGCCATTGGCCACGAGAGCTGTGGCACGGTGGACATGGTCCAGAATTACATGGATTACTCGCAAGACGCATGCATGAACCTCTTTACGGCGGGACAAGCTGTGCGGATGCAAGCGCTGTTTCAACCGGGCGGTGATCGTGCCAGCCTGTTAAACTCAAGTGGCTGTGCCCCTCCCTGCGAGGTCTCTTGCGGCTGCACCGACGATGCGGCTTGCAACTTCAACCCGAATGCACTCAACGACGATGGCACTTGTGATTTCAGCTGTTATGGCTGCACCGATGCCAATGCTTGCAACTATGATGCTGGGGCCACCATCAACGATGGCTCCTGTGTATCCGGGACTCCTCAGAATTTCGAGATGACCTTGAACACAGACCAGTACCCCGGTGAAACAACGTGGTCCGTGGTCAATGATGCCACTGGCGAAACTGTGATGTCCGGAGGCCCCTATGGCACGAGCGGAACAACGTATACATCCAGCGAGCTGGTGTGCGCCAATTCGGGTTGCTTTACCCTGACCATCAACGACAGCTTTGGCGATGGCATCTGCTGTGGTTATGGTGACGGCAGCTATTCCTTCACGGTCAATGGAGAAGTGGTGGCCGCTGGAGGCAGCTTTACCAATTCGGAATCCACCAATTTCTGTGTAGAACCTTCCACCCTTGAGGGGTGCACGGATCCTAACGCTTGCAACTATGACAACACCGCTGAAGTGGACGATGGCTCGTGTGCCACGGTCGATGTTTGTGGCGTATGTGACGGCCCCGGTGCTGTTTTGGAATGTGGATGTTCAGACATCCCCGCAGGCGATTGCGATTGCAACGGCACGCAACTCGATGCCATCGGCGAATGCGGAGGAACCTGTGAAGCAGACCTCGACGCAGATGGAATTTGTGACGATGTGGACGACTGCGTCGGACAACTGGACGCGATCGGAGTCTGCAATGGAGATTGCGCGTTTGACGTCGATGGAGATGGCATTTGTGATCCTTCTACGCCACCAACAGAGCCCTGTGTTAATGGGTTTGCAGGGATTTACCCTTGCGATCAGGTAGACCTGATGGCCCACTTAAACCCTACCGCTGTGGGAGGGGGCGAAATGAATGACATTTGGGGTTGGACTGACCCCCTCGACGGAAAGGAGTATGCCCTTTTGGGCAAGACGACGGGTACCGCGTTTGTGGACATCACGGATCCAAACAATCCCGTTTACCTCGGAGAACTTCCCACCCATACGGTCAGCTCTAGCTGGCGCGACATCAAAGTCTATGCCGACCATGCCTTCATCGTATCGGAAGCCAGCGGCCATGGCATGCAGGTGTTCGACTTGACCAACTTGCGCAATGTGGCCAACCCGCCGGTCACTTTTAGTTCTGACGCGCACTACGGTGGTTTTGGAAATTGCCACAACATCGCCATCAACGAAGAATCAGGCCGCGCCTATCCCATTGGCGCCGGAACGTTCTCCGGTGGCCTGAACATCATTGACATCAGCAATCCGCTGAGCCCAACGCTCATCGGAAGTTTTGCGGAGGACGGATACACCCACGACGCCCAAATCGTGAACTACATCGGTCCCGATGCGCAATACGCTGGAAAGGAAATGGCTTTCTGTTTCAATGAGAACACCGTGACCATTGTGGATGTCACCAACGCGGGAGACCCTGTTTTGGTGAGTGCAACGGGCTACAGCACCTCCGCCTACACCCACCAGGGCTGGCTGACCGAGGACCACAAATACCTGCTGGTCAACGATGAGCTCGATGAAGGCAGCGTCAATACCCGGACGTACATCTTCGATGTGCAAGACCTGAACAACGTGAGCCTGATTGGCACCCACGTAGGATCCACCCCCGCCATCGACCACAACCTCTATACCCATGAGGGTTTGGTGTACCAATCCAACTACCGCGCTGGATTGCGCATCTTGGACTTGGCCAACATCGCCCAAGGCGTGCTCGAGGAGGTCGCCTTCTTTGACGTCTACCCTGCCAGCAACTCTGCGCAGTTTAACGGCACGTGGAGCAACTATCCCTACTTCGGGTCTGGCAATGTGATTGTCAGCCATATCGAAGATGGACTTTACGTCTTGCGCCCCAACATCACACCTCCTTGCGAAGTCGCTTGTGGATGCACGGACGCAACAGCTTGCAACTACGACGCCAACGCCTTGAACGACGACGGGTCTTGTGACTTCGGCTGCTATGGGTGCACGGAATCCAGTGCCTGCAACTACGACCCCTCTGCCACAATCGATGATGGTTCGTGCATCGCGCCTGACCCCAACTTCGGCTGTGATTGCGCTTTGGACGGCGCTCAGACAGCCACTTTGAGTGCCTCTGAATCCAGCACTCCCCTCACGCTGAACGCCACGGGAAACCCGTCTCCTTCCACCTTTGAAATCACCTTGAACTTCACAGGTGCGGGAGGCAGCTGGCCCGCAGATATGGCCGTTGCCATTACCGACCCCAATGGCGTCTGTGTATCCTTTGGAGGATACAATGACTCACCAGCGGGATGCAGCAGCTTGGGCAATTACTCTGCGATTTGGCCAACTGACTGGAACACGTCGACCAGTGGGACCTATTCTGCAGTGGTGGACTTGAGCGGAACTTCGCTCAGCGGCAGCGGCGACTGGAGTTTTGTGCTCTACAACGGCTACAGCTCTAGCAGTGCGGTCACCTATGATGCCACTTGGACGCTCAACGACGTCTGCCCCAATGGGAACCCCGACACCCCGGGATGCACCGAGCCTACAGCTTGCAATTTCAACTCAGATGCCACTGTAGACGACGGGTCTTGTTTGTTTGACGACGCCCTTGGCGTTTGCGGCGGCGACTGCGACTCAGACTCCGATCAAAACGGGGTGTGCGACGATGCGGAAATACCAGGCTGCACGAACGAAGAAGCAGACAATTACAATCCCAGCGCCACTCAAGACGACGGGTCCTGCGAATTCACTGAACCCTGTCCTGGCGACTTTGACGGAGACGGGCTGATTACCGTAAGTGATGTCCTGGTATCACTGGGAGACTTTGGATGCAGCGGAATATGTCAGGGCGACTTGGATGGCGACAACATTACTGGAGTCACGGACATCCTGATCATGCTGTCTGGGTTTGGAGAGCCGTGCCCTTGATATCAAGGGCCCAGCTTCACGTCAAAATAAGCTGCTTGCAAAAACAAGGACAGCCACGACAATCACCGTGAGGTACAGCAATGGCAGGAGGACCAGAAATGCAGCAATCCATCTGGCTGCCGCGGACATCCCGAATCTCGGATAAAGCTCGGGGTGTGCCTTTGAGATGCGGTAAATTCTGACGGAAAGAAAATACCCGACCACGCTCATCAAAAAACCCAATGTCAAAGCCCCAGCTGGGTTGCTGACTCCCAGGCTCCCCAGCACCTGAGCGGCGATTCCCCCTGCGACCCATCCAAGGGAAAGAACAAACCCAAGGATGGCATCGGGATGGCGGCCAGCGACTGCCTCCGGCAATGCCCCTGCAGACCGGTGATCAGGAACGACAAAGCGTGAAGGCTGTCCCACGGAAATGTCTTCACGCATGTTCAGATGCGGCATGACCGAACCTGCTGAGGCCTCTGTCGCCCAAAACCCATGGCTTTCCCCAGCATTTCGGTCGACCGATGATTCAGTCATCGTCAGCTTCCAAAGCTCCGGGTGCTCTTTTACACCAGCGCCCGCATCGGCGAGGACCACTTCGTCGGTTGTGACCGCCCATGCATTTTCAGCGCCTACTTCACTAGAGACCAATCGGCCTGCATGATGGGCATGGACCGCGCCTGCCAAGGCTCCAGCATTTCCCGAAGTATTCACATGATAACCCTTGCTGAATCGCCGGGCCTCCACCCTTGACTCGCCGAGGCGTTTTCCAGAGGTACAGCCAGAAAAATTGACGGCAATGAAGACCGCAAAGAGTACGGGCAGAATCGACAGCAGGTGACGCATGACTGCAATCTAAATGCAAATACACTTCACCTCAATGGGCCTCAACGCAGAACGACGACAGTCCCCGTGTATACATCAAAGGCATCGCAGCGCCCTTGTGCCTCCAGCTTCCAGACGAACATCTCCGTTTTGCTGGACAGGCCTTCATTGGCTGGGCTTCCATTCCACCACCAATCGGGATCTTCCGTTTCAAAAACGGGATGACCCCACCGGTCATAAATCCAAAAATGGAAGGACTCTACTCCTGTTATTACGGGTCCAAAACCGTCGTTTACACCGTCGTTGTCAGGGGTAAAAGCGGAGGGAACATACACCGACATACCGTCGGTGACTTCGACCACCTCTGATCCTGAGGAAAAACAGCCTTCGTCATTGAGAACAGTCAGCTCTACCTCGAAACTGCCTGAAGCCAAGTAGGTGTGTGCGGCTTCATCCAGATCGCCTGAAAAACTCACGGCTGCACCGTCACCAAAATCCCAGCGGCGGAAGCCTATGACACCTGCTGTCAGGTCCAAAAATTCTACGTCAGCGCCCGGAAAACAGACTTCAGCGGGACCTGTAATGAATGAAACTTCCGACGGGAAAGTGGCGGGAACCAATGCGTCCAGCGTCGTCAAACAACCGTTGCCATCCAAAAGCTCGACTTCATAAACGCCAGTTTCTAAACCGGACTGCTGTTCAGAGAATGCCGTCAGGGGGGTCGGCTGATCAAAGCCGTCGGGCCAAATGACCAAAGCCGGCGGGACATCCACTGCAAAATTTGCGCGGAGCGCACCTTCTCCCGATAGGCAGGTATCGGCATCCGCCTCGAGCACGAGCAGTGGAGGTGAAGGTGCAGACAGATAGACGGTGTCTTGAGCTATGCAACCATTGGCATCCACTACGGTGAATACGTTTTCTCCAGCGGACAAGCCTTCAAAAGTGTCGTTTGTAGAGACGCCTTCTTCGTCGGGGAACGCATAGTTGGGAATGCCTCCACTCGCATCCAACGATACCACACCGTCTTGGGAGTCAAAACACCGAACGGCATAGCCGTTGAAATCGGAGATGACCGTGGCCGCGACACTTAAAGCTGATGGAGCCGTCAATTCGAAAGTGATGGTGTCGGTGCACCCCAGCATATCCGTGACGACCCCTTTGTACCATCCTTCCGGCAAGCCCGAAGTGTCTACGTAGGACAAGTTGGAAGCTTGCCACTGCCACACATAGTCACCGCCTTCAAGGAACCCTCCAACGGCAACTTCCGTGATGCTACCGTCCGAAGCTCCTGCACAGGACACTTCAAAACCACCATAATTCGCCGGCGCAAAAGCTTCCGCCTGCACACCGTGCCAGTGGGCCTCTAAAGTCAACTCTACCGAACCACTGCAAGGCGAAGACAGGGACACCGAAACGGATCCAGGTTGGTGTAAAACAAACTTGAGGGAGTCTTCAGTTCCGACCAGTTGCTGGGCTCCGCTGGGCAATCCAACCACCTCCCAAAGCTGCTGACACCGCAAACCTACCTCCGTGGTATTCACGATAATCAAAGTGTCCCCCAGGCAAAAATCGGTCGCATTGATTTCGAATTGAGGTTCATTGAAACACTGCTGACATTGGTACACGTCGTCTGGCTCAAATGCAGAAACTGTGATCGTTTCCGAAAATGCAGTGGTCGAGAAATTCACCGATGAGGACAGATCCTCCATATTGACAGAGACCGGAAGACTCACCACATTCACAGGAATGTTTTGGCAGGTCACTTGGCCATCAAAATCTGCCCGAATGAACAACGGGTCCATGGACCCCCCCTCATTACCGAAAACACTGGAAGAAGTGTAAGCCGAGATTGTATAGCCCAAGTCGTTGCTGTACCTCACGCCAACCGCTTTATCCCGCTCGTTGCCCCCGTAAGACTGCCCCCATTGAACGAAACCTGCAGGATTCAATTTGACCAGTAGGATGTCCTGCTCCTCCAAGCTCTGGCTCAGGGCTTCGGGGTGGTCTATCACCGTACCTCCGAAACCATCGCTGCTGCCCAAAAAAGCCAGGCCACCTGGAACAGGAATAAGGTCCCTACCCAAATCATCTCCAAAACTGCCATATGTCCGCGACCAATTGGGCAAGCCCGTGTCCAAGTCCAATTTCATCAAGAGAATGTCTTCACCCCCGATGCCACCCGTCGTGGTCGGCCCCATGACATAGGCGACGCCCTCCTCCTCCTGAACCAAGGCATTGCACCCCCAAGCAATGTGCTCATTTTCGGTAAAACCAGCGCCGTAGCTCTTCATCCACATTGGATTCCCGAAGGCGTCTACTCGGGCGACTTCAACATCTCTTCCACTCAGCGGCTGGTTGGAGACAAAGAAGAAGCCCCCATCATCTAACTCAGAAACGGTCAACGCATTTTTGCTCAACGTAGGATATCGCTTTGCCCAAATGACGCCTCCCGAATCATTCATCTTGACGAGAATAGGCCTTGAATCCGCTTGTCCAACGGCTATGAACCCCGACGCCAGCGGCTGGACATCAAACACCCAAGCCACATCGGTCAAAAATGTGAACCACTCCAGTACACCGTCGCCATCGACCTTCATCACAAAGCCCTGATCCTCAGTAATGTTATTGCCAAAAGTGTCGATGCCAATCAAGGTTGCCCTCGACCCTCCAATGATGTAACCACCATCAGAGGTCGGCTCAATGCTTTTGCCACCTTCAGATTCTGGTCCCCCGTAGAGGTTAAACCATTCTCTGTTGCCACAGGCGTCCACTTTGTAGACAAAAATGTCACACCCCCCAGCACTCCCATTGTTTTGGTGTTGGCCTGTGGCAATGAACCCCCCATCAGGTGCCGTGGTAATGGCCAACCCACCTTGCATGGCATCCAGGTTGTACCTCCGCAAAAAAGTCTGACTCAGCGTCCCCTGCCCAAGAGCAATCTCGGCAAGGCCGATCAGCGCGAACCCCAGAAATACAGCGCACCACCTTTTCATGGCGCGGGTATTTGAGGCATCACTGTAAGTGTATCGAACTGAAGAAAACTGACTTGGTGTCGCTGATATCCAAGCTTCTCCAGCCAATCAATGTACCCTTCTTGACTCTGGGCAAATTCTAGAGGGACACAAAAGGCGATTTCGCTTTCTTGCGGCCTGCACACCACCCAGTCTGCTCCTTTGTCTTCCAAAATCCCGATGAACATGGGTGTCAGGAACGGGCACATGAAACCATCTTCCGCCATCGAGACTTCGACTTTCAGCCACGGAGAGTCGAAGGAATTCTCCTCTTCTAAGCCCCCAAAAATGAGGGCAACGATGATGACGGTCCAGTGTAGCATTTGGTCTAGCCCTGCCTTCAAAACTACTCCCCTAGAGGTGATATTTTCCAGATAATCAAGCGCACTTCGCTGGCGGCTTCAATCCGTCTGTATTATACAGTTATTATACTGTTGCTTCGATATGGGTACAGACCCACAAATTCTTTGCCTCAAACACATCAATTCAGCCAGAATTTGTGGGTTTCAGCATTCTTCATTGTGCATGGAATTCACCGTTCGGCGCATATACAAAAGAACAAGAAATTATCACTTTAAAAGCGTATTCGGAGCGTGTATTCTTTTTAATTTGTGGGAATTAACTGACACTATATGCGCTGCTTTCCCCAAGTTTTTACCCTGTTGTTCGGACTCTTTTGCCTGAGTACCGTTCAAGCCCAAAGCAATGACCTTACTTCCTCAGATGGTGTAACTGCCGTTCCAATGGAACGGACCTGTTTCGCCCATGAGAAGCACGTTCAAATGATGGGGCTGCAGAAATACGCCGCTGAAGCCGAGCGCATTGAGCAGCACACTGCGCAATGGGCACCGATTGTGGCACAGCAACGGGCGGCCAACCAAAACGCCGTGGTCACCATCCCCGTGGTCTTCCACGTGGTGTACCGCACCGCCACCGAGAACATCTCTGCCGAGCAGATCCAAAGCCAACTCGACGTCCTCAATGACGACTTCAGGCGATTGAATTCCGACGTGGACGACATTTGGCCGCAAGCCGCGGATACGGAAATCGAATTTTGCTTGGCCAGCTTCGACCCCCAAGGGAATCCAACGGACGGCATTCTTCGTGTGCCAACAACAGTCAGTGAATTTGGAACGAATGACGCGGTCAAATCGGCTTCTTCTGGTGGTTCAGACGCTTGGCCTTACAATGAATATTTGAACTTCTGGGTGTGCAACATCGGAGGCGGAATCCTCGGCTACGCTCAGTTTCCTGGCGGTTCAGCCAGCACCGATGGCGTGGTGTGCGGATACCAGTACACCGGAACGACCGGCACAGCAACCGCTCCTTTCGACCTTGGAAGAACCGCCACCCACGAGGTGGGTCACTGGCTCAACCTTCGCCACATCTGGGGTGATGGCGGATGCGGAGCTTCTGACTTTGTAGACGACACGCCTGACTCAGACGGCCCTAACTACGGATGCGCCTTGGGCAATGTCGCTTGCAACACCACCGACATGGTCCAGAACTACATGGACTATTCGGACGATGCGTGTATGAACCTGTTCACCCAAGGCCAGACCGACCGCATGTTGGCGCTGTTTCAGCCCGGTGGATTCCGCGCAGGCTTGCTGGAATCCAATGGCTGTGCTCCTCCTTGCGAAGTCAGCTGTGGCTGCACCGACGACACGGCCTGCAACTTTGATTCCAACGCCCTCAATGATGACGGCACATGCGATTTCAGCTGTTATGGCTGCACCGATGCCGCCGCGTGCAATTACGATCCTTCCGCCACATTGGACGATGGCAGTTGTGCATCCGGTGAATTGCAAGACTTCACCTTCAACTTGACCCCAGACAACTACGGCAGCGAAACCACATGGACTTTGGTGGACGATGGAGGATCCACCGTGATGTCAGGCGGTCCTTATGTCAATTCCAACACGACCCCCATTTCAGTAAGCGCCAACCTTGGGGCTGGCTGTTACACCTTGACGGTGAACGACAGCTATGGTGATGGCATCTGCTGTCAATATGGATCGGGCGACTACTCCTTCACCGTTTGTGGCGAGGTCGTGGCCTCTGGAGCGACGTTCACCAACACGGATGTATCCACCTTTTGTGTGGAGCCCACCAATGTTGCAGGATGCACCGATTCCAATGCATGCAACTACAACCCTTCTGCCACCACCGATGACGGATCTTGCCTGACTGAAGACGCCTGTGGCATCTGCGGTGGTCCTGGTGCCATCTACGACTGCGGATGCGCCGACATTCCCGCTGGTGATTGCGATTGCAATGGCAACCAGCTCGACGAGTGCGGCGAATGCGGTGGCGGCGGCATTCCTGCCGGCGATTGTGACTGCAATGGCAACCAACTCGACGCACTGGGCATTTGTGGTGGCACCTGCACCGCTGATGCCGACAGTGATGGCATTTGCGACGATGTGGACACCTGCGTGGGAACAGTGGACGAATGCGGCGTTTGCAATGGCCCCGGCATTCCTACTGGAGACTGCGACTGCAATGGCAATCAACTGGACGCATTGGACATCTGTGGTGGCGACTGCGCTGCCGATGACGACAATGACGGCATTTGTGATGATGTAGACGACTGTGTGGGCACAGTGGATGAATGCGGCGTCTGTAACGGACCCGGCATTCCTGCTGGAGACTGCGATTGCAACGGCAACCAACTGGACGCATTGGGCGTCTGTGGTGGAGGTTGCACAGCGGATGAGGACAGTGATGGCATTTGTGACGATGTAGACGATTGCGTGGGAACGGAAGACGCCCTGGGCGTTTGCAATGGAGATTGCACAGCGGATGAGGACAGTGATGGCATTTGTGACGATGTAGACGATTGCGTCGGTCAACTCGATGCACTGGGTGTGTGCAATGGAAACTGCCCGGCAGACTTAGACGGTGACGGCGTCTGTGACAATGCTGAAATCCCCGGCTGCCAGAATGAATCAGCCTGTAACTTCGACCCCGCGGCCACCGACGATGACGGATCCTGTCTCTTCGTGGGTGACGCATGCGATGACGGCAATGCCTTGACATTGGGTGATGTCTACACCAATTGTGCACTTCCAAACTTCGGGTGTCAGGGTGTCGGTCCAGAGGTCATTTGGAAGGAGACTTTTGAGGATTATGGTGCGGATTACGGCTGGACACAGAACCAGAGCAATACCGCCTCCGGAGAGACGGAATGGAGCATTCAATACGGTGGAAATACAGACTGGTTCAAGACGGTACTTTCCGGATCGGATCTCATTTTTGAAGGAAGGGACACCGATTTCGAATGTGTCTGGACCTCTCGAGAAATTGATGTCAGCGGCCACACCGAGCTGCAACTCAGCGCTGCTTTCTCTGAAACAGGACAACTTGAGAATGGGGACTTCGTCCGCATCGAATACATCCTTGATGGGCAGACCACAGAGATCCAAACCCTGTCCAACGACTTCGGAACCAGCGACCTAGAATTGACCGCTATTCCCGACGGTTCGACCATCCAACTGCAAGTCGTACTCATCACCAATGCGAACAATGAGCGCATCGCATTTGACGATGTTTATTTGTTTGGTGTTCTCAACTGCCTCGATTCCGATGGTGACGGCGTTTGCAATGAGGACGATGCCTGTTCTGACCAGTCTGCTTGCAACTTCAGTGACCCTGCAGCCACCGCTTGCCTATTTGACGATGCTTGCGGCGTTTGCGACGGACCAGGAGCGATCTACGAATGCGGCTGTTCTGACATCCCAGCAGGCGACTGTGACTGCAATGGCAACCAACTCGATGCATTGGACGTCTGCGGTGGCGATTGTTCAGCCGATGCCGACAACGACGGCATTTGTGATGACATCGACGACTGCGTAGGCAGTCTCGATGCTTGCGGGGTCTGCAATGGACCAGGTGCAGTCTATGACTGCGGCTGTTCTGACATCCCTGCAGGTGACTGCGATTGCAATGGCAACCAAGTTGACGCCATCGGCAACTGCGGTGGCGATTGCGCAGCCGATGCCGACGGCGACGGCATCTGTGATGACGTCGACGGCTGCATTGGAGGCCTCGATGCTTGCGGCGTCTGTAACGGCCCAGGTGAGATTTATGAGTGCGGATGCACCGAGCTCCCTGAGGGGGATTGTGACTGCAATGGCAACCAATTGGATGCCATTGACGTCTGTGGTGGCGATTGTGCGGCAGATGCTGACAACGATGGGATTTGTGATGACGTAGACAGTTGTGTGGGAACTCCAGATGCTTGCGGCGTTTGCGACGGACCAGGAGCGATCTACGAATGCGGCTGTTCTGATATTCCAGCAGGCGACTGTGACTGCAATGGCAATCAGCTCGATGCTTTGGACGTCTGCGGTGGCGATTGTTCAGCCGATGCCGACAACGACGGCATTTGTGATGACATCGACGACTGCGTAGGCAGTCTCGATGCTTGCGGGGTCTGCAATGGACCAGGTGCAGTCTATGACTGCGGCTGTTCTGACATCCCTGCAGGTGACTGCGATTGCAATGGCAACCAAGTTGACGCCATCGGCAACTGCGGTGGCGATTGCGCAGCCGATGCCGACGGCGACGGCATCTGTGATGACGTCGACGGCTGCATTGGAGGCCTCGATGCTTGCGGCGTCTGTAACGGCCCAGGTGAGATTTATGAGTGCGGATGCACCGAGCTCCCTGAGGGGGATTGTGACTGCAATGGCAACCAATTGGATGCCATTGACGTCTGTGGTGGCGATTGTGCGGCAGATGCTGACAACGATGGGATTTGTGATGACGTAGACAGTTGTGTGGGAACTCCAGATGCTTGCGGCGTTTGCGACGGACCAGGAGCGATCTACGAATGCGGCTGTTCTGATATTCCAGCAGGCGACTGTGACTGCAATGGCAATCAGCTCGATGCTGCGGGTGTTTGCGGAGGAGACTGCACCTCTGATGTGGACCAGGACGGGGTGTGCGATACGGACGAAGTGGCGGGTTGTGACGACCCCCTCGCAGACAACTATAACCCATTGGCCACCGACAACGACGGCAGCTGCACCTATCTGCCAGCATCCTTCGAAGGCTTGGTAGCCGAAGCCTATGCATTGAACAGTGTAGCGGATGGCACCCACACCTTCCGCGTTTATGCGCAGTTCAGCAATCCGAACGATCAATTGATTTCGATTTACGGAACAGCCAGTGATCCTCTGAGCATTACGTCCACTGAAGCGTTCTACCAAGATGCCTTAGGCGGGTCTACACCAGCGGCTATGAATCCCATCCTGTTCCCCACCTACCCCAATTTGGAGTGGGACAGTTTTGTGACCATCGGCTCCTCAGACAATACAGGTGCTATGATCCAAAATGCCGGCATAGACTTTGACGTCTTTGAATCCGGAGGGACGATCAACTCAGACCCCATAACCGGCGGAAGTTGGTTTGTTTTCCCCGACCAACAGCCCACGGCCTTCCCTGACGCGGATGGTCGCGTTTTGATTGGCCAGTTCACCACTTCGGGAACCGTGACCTTGAACTGCAACCTTCAGTACAGGGCATCAGACGGTACGAACCCTCAGGCCACCAACTTAACCTTGGTATTCCCCAACAATTGTCCGGAGGATATCAATGGAGACGGGTTGGTTGCGGTAGACGACATCTTGATTTTGCTCTCCAGTTTTGGATGCGTTGGTCCCACCTGCACGGGTGACATCGACAACGACGGCGTAGTTGGCGTCTCTGACATCTTGGATGTCTTGGGATCCTTCAGCTTGTCGTGCTTCTGATTTTGTTCTTGTGATATAAGTGACGAATCTCCGAATGCGCACATTAAATATTGTGGTTGCTATTGCGGCCCTTCCCTTGTTCTCACTGGCTCAAACGCCTTGTGAGAATGGGTTCGCCGCAGGCTACCCCTGTGACTTGATCGATCTGATGGGCTTCGTCCCCTCTTCCTCTATGGGGGGTGGAGATGCTGAGGACCTCTGGGGCTGGACAGACCCTGAAAACGGCAAGGAATACGCCATCGTTGGCATGGCGGCGTCCACGGCTTTTGTAGACGTATCCTCGCCCACCTCTCCGGTGGTGATGGGCATTCTGCCATCCCACACAGGAAGCTCACTCTGGCGCGATGTCAAAGTGCACAACGACCACGCTTTTATCGTTTCTGAAGCCACCGGTCATGGATTGCAGGTGTTCGACCTGACGCGCCTGAGAGACGTAACGAATCCTCCGGCCAACTTCACCGAAGATGCCCACTATGATGGGTTTGGCAACGCCCACAACATCGCCATCAACGAACAGAGTGGACGCGCTTATGCGGTTGGATCGAACACCTTTAGTGGCGGCCTGCACATCCTCGATATCTCGGTGCCAACCAACCCCACCCTCATTGGAAGTTTTGCTGAGGACGGCTACACGCACGACGCTCAAATCGTGAACTACAGCGGTCCGGATGCTACCCATGTGGGCAAGGAAATTGCCTTGTGCTTCAACGAAAATACCGTGGCCATTGTCGATGTCACGGATGCCACAGACCCCTTGATGCTGAGCAACACCAGCTATGGCGCGGCCCAATACACGCACCAAGGATGGCTCACCGAGGACCAACGCTACTTGTTGGTCAATGACGAAGGCGACCAGGGTACCATCAATACGCGGACGTACATTTTTGACTGTCTCGATTTGGATGCTCCGGTGTTGATCGGCACCCACGTAGGGTCATCGCTGGCGATTGACCACAACCTGTACAACCACCAAGGCTACTGCTATCAAGCGAATTACCGCGCTGGACTCCGCATTTTGGACCTGGAAGATGTGTCGAATGGAGCCCTGTCAGAAGTGGCCTATTTCGACGTGTATCCCTCATCGAATTCCGCGCAATTCAACGGAGCGTGGAGCGTCTACCCCTTCTTTGCCTCGGGCAATGTGATTGTGAGCCACATCGAGGAAGGCTTGTTCGTACTGCGTCCAAACCTGTCAAACGCCCCTCCAACGCCACCGGCTGACTTGACCTTGGAGCCGCTGCGGAATTGGCTCAAAACCAACTGGTACGACGGCTTACACAATGACTTGGGTTACAATGGAGCGCGTGAACAGATGTATGGCTCAGTGGACGAGTCCAGCGGTCAAATTGAATGCGTGTACACGGGCTTTCAGCAAGCTTCTGAATTTGTCACGTTCCCGGACCCTATCAACGCAGAGCATTTGGTGCCGCAAAGTTTCTATGGTTCCCTGAGTCCAATGCGCTCGGACATATGGAGTCTGCGCCCATCGCACCAGTCGCCGAATTCAGCGCGATCCAACAACCCCTTTGGTGAAGTGGACGATGCTTCGGCCCAATGGTATGGGGTCGATGCCCAAGGCAATTATTTCAGCACCGGTACCATTCCCGCCAATGCCGATGACTTCAGCGAATTGTCCAACGGGGTCTGGGAGCCCCGGGAGTCGCAAAAAGGAGATGTGGCCCGAGCGGTCTATTACTTCTACACCATGTACCCCACTCAAGCGGGAGCGATTGCTGGAGTCTGCGACCCACAAACGCTATACAGCTGGCACCTTGCGGACCCCGTAAGTGCCTTTGAATTGCAGCGTAACGACAGGATTGAAGCGGCCCAAGGGAACCGCAACCCCTACGTAGACGACCCCAACCTTGTGTTCCGTGCGTGGTACTTCACCCAAGCGGTGAGTGGCTGCACCAATGCGGCTGCCTGCAACTACAACGTCGACGCCACTGCGGATGACGGTTCGTGTGTTGTGATTGGCGGTGCATGTGACGACGGGGACGCATTGACCCTTGGAGACGTTTACACCAATTGTAGCGCCCCCAACTTCGGTTGTCAGGGCACTGGCCCCACCACCATTTGGGAGGAAACTTTTGGTGGGTTTCCCAACCTGGGCTACGGCTATAACGGCAACATCAACAGTGCTGCGGCCGAAACAGAATGGAACATCAACTACGGGGGTGCTACCGACTATTTCTATACCTCCACCTTGAACGGGGACACAGCCTTTGCAGGCAAGGACCTCGACTTTGATTGCACTTGGACCTCAAGGGCCATCAATGTCTCGGGCTTTACGGATCTGCAGGCATCGGTCAACCTCTCCGAAACTGGAAACTGGGAGAACGCTGATTTCATTCGGTTTGAGGCTATAGTAGACGGAACCACCCAAGAGCTCTTTAGCGTATCCAACGACTTTGGGTCGCTTCAAGTGAGCCCTGTTGCTGTCAACGCAGGCAACATTGTCCAGTTGAGGGTGGTCACCAGAACCAACGCCAATGGCGAGGTCTCATACTTTGATGATGTCCGCCTCATCGGCGTCCCCAATTGTGACGACTCTGACGGCGATGGTTTGTGTGATGCACAGGATGGCTGCTCGGATGTGACGGCATGCAACTTTGACGATTTATCTGCTACGGAGTGCCTGACCAATGATGCCTGTGGCATTTGCGGGGGGCCGGGCGCGGTATTGGAGTGCGGTTGCAATGACATCCCCGCCGGCGATTGCGATTGCGACGGCAACCAAGACGACGCTTTGGGAATCTGTGGGGGCGACTGCGTTGCCGACTCTGATGGCGATGGCATTTGTGATGACGAAGACGAATGCTTGGGCGAGCTGGACATCTGTGGTGTCTGCAACGGACCGGGAGCCATCTATGCATGTGGATGTACCGAAATACCTGCAGGCGATTGCGATTGCGATGGCAACCAACTGGACGTTTTGGGCGAATGTGGAGGCACATGCACGGCGGATACAGACGGCGATGGCATCTGCGATGACATTGACCCCTGTGTAGGCCTGACCGATGCTTGCGGCATCTGCAACGGCCCTGGTGAAATCTACGCCTGCGGCTGCACGGAGATCCCTGAAGGAGACTGTGACTGCGATGGCAATCAGCTCGATGCGCTTGGAATCTGCGGTGGAGATTGTGCCGGCGACGCCGACGAAGATGGAATTTGTGATTCAGATGAAATCCCCGGGTGTACCGATCCCAATGCGGCCAACTTTGACGAATCTGCGACTGACAACGACGGCTCATGTGCTTACATCCAGGGCAGCTTCTCTGGCCTCTCTGCAGAGTTGATTGCAGAATCATCAGCAGGTCCTGGCCTGAATACATGGCGCGTCTATGCCAACTTCTCCAACCCGGGAGCAGACCTGCTGTCGGTGTATGGTACACCAGAAAGCCCCATCGACATCTCGACGTCGACGGACTGGTTCCAAGATCCACTCGGCGGCGCTACATCGAATGACATCAACGAAGCGCTCTTTGGTGAATTCCCATCGTTGAACTTCGACAGTTGGCTCACCATTGGAGGCCCGTCTGCTTCAGACGGAGACATCCAAACCGTTGGTTTGGACCTCGAAGCTTTTGAAAACGGTGACGATGTGACTTCCAATGACGTGGCGGGCGGAAGTTGGCTGGCCATTCCCGGCAATGTTTCTGGGACCTCACCCGATGCCGAAGGACGCGTGCTCATCGCACAGTTGACCACCGATGGAACGGTCGTTTTCGATTGTAACATTCAGTACAGGGAGCCCGACGGTTCCACTCCTGTTGTGGTCGAATTGAGCCTGGTTTTCCAAAATGGTTGTCCTGAGGACGTCAATGGAAGCGGCTTGGTCGACATTGAAGACATCTTACTGGTCCTCATGAATTTCGGCTGCAGCAACACCTGCATCGGAGACCTGGACGGCGACGGGACGGTGACCGTAGCGGATGGACTTCAGGTCTTGGGTGCCTTTGGCAACTTCTGCAACTGACCCCTCTATTGGTGACCGCTACCGGTGGTCAAACTTATTCCTGACAGGGGGTTCCGAAATCCGTCAGCAACATCAACAAATCAGCACTGCCGGTGAGGCCATCGCTGTTTAAATCCGCGGGGCATTCGCCCGGTGGATTCATGGTGTAGATGCAACTCTCGTCGGCAGTGGTATTCAAGGGGTGATAGTTGATCGCCTCGGGATCCATACAGCCCGTCCAAAAGCAACTTCCGTTCTCGTGGGTTGCTGCAACATTGAAGTTGGACGCCGATGGATAGGTGCACCCATTGATCAAGGCGATGACATCGACACCCACCTGTTCTGATGTGCACACCGTGGACACGCTCCTTACGTGCCAATCGTAGAAATAGTAGTAATAGTTGGTGCTGTTGGCCGGATTGCTCAGGTTGTTTGAAGTGATGGTCAACAGTTCTCCAGCAGCATAGGGGAACGCCAAAGAAGAACCCGAGCCATCGCGCCACAACGCCACATTGGTGTCGTAGGTGCGCAATCCGTAATCCTCACCTTCGGGAATCGATAAGTTGAGGTGAAGGTAGGATGGGCCCTCCGGGACAGAGACTGCAACTTGCTCCAAGAGGGTCCCCTCTGCGTCGATTAACCCCACTAAAAAAGCGCCTTGCGCGTCAGAAAACACAAGTACTGAGTCCAAGACCACCTCCTGGTGCACATCGAATTTTAGCCAATATGATTCGTTTTCTAAATAGCCACCATCGTCTTGGACAGCGGGGCCTGCAGAAGCAGAAGCCGCACCATATTCGGACACCGCTTGGGCGTAAAAAGTGGTGGTCGTATCGACCAAACCAGCATTGAAGGTGGCTCCAAAGGCGACAGGCTCCATGGACCCGGGCGCGTCATACCAATTCAGGGATGCCCCATTGCCCATCAGCACCACCTCGTCGGGCAATGCCACCACCACGTCATCTAGAACGGGAGGTGCCGGAACATTGTAGAATACCGCTTCGAGTGTATCCGATTGCACCGTCCCCTCACAACCATTGTCGGCCTCGATAAAAAATGCACCATCCGAGGTCACCACGAGACTATCGGCTGCTGTACCATCAGACCAATTCCACTCGCCCCCCGCTTCCCCGCGGAGTATCAAAGACCGGCCTGCGCACCCCACCAAATCGCCCTCATAGGAGATGGCTGCTGTGACTTCATCCGTTCGGTAGATTCTCAGTGGATTGGAGAGGCCCACACACCCTTCCACTGTGGTGACCATGGCGCGGTAAAACCCAGGCTCACTCACGGTCAACATGGGGTCGGTTTCGCCAGAGTTCCATCGATGACCCGCAGCAGAATATGGGGTCGACAACGTCACCCATTCACCGGGACACAATGTGGTTTCACCCGCCCACTCTATGTCAAAGGGGGGCAAGGTGCAGGGCGCCTCAATGACATCGTGGTAGGTGTCTGTCGCAGGCGCAATGAGCACCTGTTCAGTGCCTCCTGGAAAACGGATGATCGCACTGTCAATCTCGGTTTCAGCGCCCAAACCAAAGTGCACGTGATGCGAGCAGGTCATTCCATAACTCTCGCCAGCGCGCACCTCCCGAACCTGTATTCCCCAAGCCCCATAGAGGGATACTTGGGACCCCACCGCGTCGAGGTTGGACGACACCCCTTGGAGGTCAAAAGCCACCCAATGGTGGCTGTTCCCTTCGTTGAGGTAGAGGACGTCGGGATTGTTCGGGTCTGGGGAAACGTAGACACCTCCGTGGGTCGCATAAACATCGAGCGCCCCATCGCGGCCCGCATCGCCGACCGCGAAGCCCAGGATGTTATCGGGATAGCCAAAAGGCCAAGGGACAGCTTCAAAGGTGCCGTCGCCCTGACCGAGCAAGAAATGCTGTGCACCTCCTCCCCCAGAAGTCATCACATCGAGATGTCCATCGTTGTCGAAGTCGGCCATCTTGGCTTGCAGAAAAAAGCCCGTGATGTTGAGGCCACTGCCCACCGAGATGTCGGTGAAATATCCGTTGCCGTCGTTTTCGAAGAGGGCCATTGCCGCACTGTGGTTGGTCACCAGCGCGTCCATATCGCCGTCGTTGTCAATGTCACCAAAGTCAGCAGTCCAACTCTGCTCGTGCAAGACCAACCCCCTGGGCCCGGCTTCTTCTGTCCAACCCCCACTTCCATCGGACATCCACAGTTGGTTCACCCTCCGTGGGTCTAAAGGATCCGCAACGAACTGCCTGCACTTGGCGATGTAGACGTCGGTATGACCATCCCCGTTGATGTCGGCAGTCACCACGCCATAGTTGCCACTGTGGTCGGTAAATGGGTCATTGGAAAAGTCATAATCGGTCAGGGGCATCAGGCTATCGTCGGGGGTGGGAGTCTGCATCTGGCCGCCCTTCCACAGCTTGCTCAGCCCGTCGTCGTGACAGGCAAAAAGGTCGAGCACTCCGTCGCCATCGAGATCGCTCATCACACAGCCTTGCATGAACATCGCGCCATTGTCAAGGTCATCGAAATTGGCAACTCCTCCTGGCCCCATACGGAGGTGGTGTACCCCGTCATAACTCCCCCCGGAAACAACATCTTTGGTACCGCTGTTGTCCAGATCGCCAATGCACGCTCCCCACTGATTGCTGCTGCTCAACGTCACCATTTCCACAGCGTGAAACCCCTCCGGCCCCTGAAACTCCACGACAACATCGTGGCCATCGTCAAAAATGACCAGGTCGTCCCAACCGTTGTTGTCCACATCGGTAAAACCCACCACTCCGCCACTGTGGTAGCTGCTTTCCAATGCGGTGGACATCGTGAACTGGGGTTGTCCCATGAGGGGTTGCTGATTGCCCAGAAGCAACCCAAGGAAAAGCAACAAAGGCCCGATTGAATAGGGGGCTTTCACCACCGCTTTGCGAAAAGTATGCAGCCCGGACATGGGCGTCCCCACGGACGCACAGCACCGGTTCTTCATTGGGCGTGATGGCATGGCATATATTTCGACATAGAAATATAATACATAGTACGAAGACAGCCTTGCCGTATGCGAATTGCCTTACGAATTACATCGAAGGGCCGAGGAAGACGGCGTTGTCGAAGAGGCGGTGGCCCGACTTCCAAAAAGCGCGGAAGAGCGGATTGTCGACGAGATAGACGACGCTGCCCCGGCCCATATTGTGGACGCCGGCCACCAACGACCCTTTCTGACCGGGAATCGACATCTCACCGGCATGGCCACTAAAGGGGCGGCCCTGATCGTCGGGGGGAAGCACGGCTACGTTGCCATCCTCGAGGGCTGCAAAGCGGCGCCCGGATGTGCGCAGGGTCATGTATTCACTGCCGTAACCATCGGCCAATGGATGCGTGTCGTCTAATGCTGCGCGGAAAATGGCACCGGGTAAGTCATAACGCAATCGGTCACGGCCTTGTGCAGCAAATGGCAAGGGGTCAAGCCCTTGAGCGGCATTGTCATGGGCATTGCGCTCATCTGCGGCCTCCTGAATGCGGTCCTCTTCGGCTTGGATATCGGCCCGCTCACCTTCAGCGTAGCGATTCAGCCCCCACCCTTCTTGGCCAGAAAAGGCGCTGCAGGCACCACCTACGGCGACAAGCTGCCCGCCGCCCCGCACCCAAGCAGCGAGGTCGTTCCGGTCGCCGTCGTCCATGCGGTACCAGCCACTGGGCAACACCACAACATCGAGGTTGTCCAAGTCTAAGTCCCCCAACGCTCCAACACGGTTGATGGGGTAGCGCAGTTTGTTTTCGAAATGGTGCCAGATCTCACCTGCACTCAACGAACTGACCCCTTCACCCGCTACAGTGGCGATGCGGGGCGCTTGGATGGCGTCATAATGGCTGCTTCCAAAGTCGTAACCCGAGGTCACACGGCCCGACGTCACCGCCACGGGTGCCGCATGGCTGGCCACCCCGGCTCGGGCAACGGCACCTGCGAGATCAGCCACCGTTTCATTGTTGCGCAGGGTGATCACAAAATCTCCGGCAGAAAACACCTTGCCGTCGAGTGCAAATCCCGTGTCTGCCCGTCGCACCGTGACCCCCTCGGCCAGCATGGAGGCCAAACCTCGGATGGCATCGGCTCCGCTGCCAGGCAACACCCAACCATAGGGCCGCTGGGCACCTGACGCCTGCTTAGACTGGGGGGCTTCGGTCCATTCAGCAGACACTTTTACCCGGGCCTCTAATGCCATGGCCTGCAGCCCCATCGCGTGGGGCAAAGCCCATGCAGTGATGTCATAGGTCATGCTGTCGGACAGCTCAGGATCTGGGTCCATCAATACTTGGAGGATGCCCCCGTGGGGTTGGTGCGCATCAATCAACAAGTCCCCTGCCCTGACCGTCCTTTTTGAGGTGCGGCCCGAGACGTAATCATAAGCCTGCACAGAAGACACCGCAGGGGCCTTTCCGTACACAATGCCGTTGGCATCCAAGATGCGGAGGAGCTCGGCCATTTTGGACGCGTCTTGACCCGCGGGGAACACGTAACCGGCATGCTCACCAAAAGGGGCGGATACATTTTTGCTGTAGTACTCTGCGAATTGGCCGATGAGCTCCTTATGCCGGCGCGCACTCTCCTCGACCGTGCTCATGCCCGACTCGTGGTGGTTCAAAATCCGGTAAGCCAAAGTCAGCGTGTCGCCCAAAGCCGTTGTAATGGCCCGGCCTGCGCGGCTGCTCCCCCCCTGCTCGTAGGTCATTCCTATGGCACCATTGTACAACGGCCAGGTATCACCATAGGCTGGATAGAACAGATCAAACACCTCCCGTGTGAAGTACAGGGCTCCCCGTGCATCAAACCACCGAGCGTTGTTGGCCCCAATGTGCTCCTGGCACTTCCGTTGCCAAGGGCTGATGATCTTGTGGTAAGGCTCTGCGGCAGGCGCGAAATAATACGGTGAATTGACCCCCTGCTCATGGAAGTCGACATGGACCTGAGGCAACCAACGGCGATAGGCCGTCACCCGTCCTTGGGTTTCGACTTGGGTCTGCCATGCCCAGTCCCGGTTCATGTCGAACATGTAGTGATTGCTGCGTCCTCCTGGCCACGGCTCGTCATGCTCAACGGTGCCGGGATTTACATTGGGGGTCAACCCCGAAGTCCGGTCTTGGAAAGCCACATAGCGGTCGCGCCCATCGGGGTTGACGCAGGGGTCCATGATGACCACCGTGTTGTCCAACCAAGCCGCCACATCTCCATCACCTGCGTCCTGACCGGTGACCAAGGCGTGCATGCTCCTGAGGGCTGCCTCGGTGCACACGGCTTCGTTGCCGTGGACGTTGTAACTCAACCACACAAAAGCCACTCCAGGGTCGTCTGTGGGCAAGCCCTTGCCTTCCGCACGGGCCATATTGGCAAGACGCAGCGCCTCCAATCGGGCCTGATTGGCCTCAGAAGTGACCACGAGCACCCCTAACTCTCTGAATTCTGAAGTGCGTCCATAGGGCTCCCAAATGGCCCGGTCTGAACCGGCCGCCAACGACTTCGCATAATCCACCACGCGGTGGTGTCTGGTGAACCGATCGCCCAGTTCATAGCCAAGAAATTCTGAAGGCGTAGATACTTGAGACTGGAGACACAGTGCCGAGCAGATCAGCACCAAAAAAGCGGTTGTCGTCTTCATTTCTTGAGTGGAATTCAAAGGCAGGTCATGCCGAACTCCGCCAAGATAGCAAGCATGTCAGCGGTGGTCACCGCATCGTCCCCTGTGATGTCTGCACTGCAATTTGAAAGACATCCAAATTGCCCGAGGAGGAGCAGCACATCCCCTACGGCGACGATGCCATCTCCGTCGAGGTCGGAATCACATTCTTCAATGACGGGCGGAGTGCCCCACACTATGATTTCATCGAGACGCCACACCTCTCCCGGTGCATTGTTCCGCATCTGAACTTGGAGCTGCACGGTCGAAGCTGGCGGCAAAAGCAAGGGCAACACGGTGGTGGCCCCATCGCCTGTTTGGCCGTCCAGAAAGAGCGGCTGACCATCGATCAACACCTGAAACTCCAAATAGTCGGTTGGCCCCGTCATGCCTCCGCTCCCTGTAAAGTCTCCGGATACTGCCAAGTCTTCAACTCCCTGCACATTGACTTCACGGGAGGTCCAGGTGACCAGATCATCGGAGTTGCGCACCGCCATCACCGTGTCGTTTTGATACACCTCAGTCCACATCGCTTCTGTCGTGGCGGCCGGATCAAGGCTCCATTCCGTTTCTCCTGCTGCCACAGCGCCGTCCACCACCCCATCGAAACCATACTGAAGTCCGGTAGTGTGGAAGGATGCCCGGTACAGAATGGGACCTTCCGGCGTTGTAGGTGGCGCTGGGGTCCCCGCACAGCCATAATCAGGCAGTCCGCAATCGGTGTAGACATCTCCCAGCGTGGTGGCATCTCCGTCATCGCAACCGTCCCCGACCAAAACGCAGGAACCGTTATTGACCGTGGCCACCTCGTCATAGTTGCAGGCGTTCACTATCGTGCACCCTGGAATGTCCGTGGGCGGCTCCCAAAACCACGCTTGGTACACCCAGTCCGGGTGGTCGACATACGGATTGCGGTTGCCTTGGGCGATCTCTGTTCGGTCGTTCCTGGTCTGTTCCACACCGCTCACCGGGTCCTGCAGGTGCCAATCGTATAGGATTTGCGGGTCGCAGACACCCGAGATGTCCCCCGCTTGGGTAGGATACATCGTGTAGAAATAGAAAACGCTGCGGGCCACGTCCCCTTTGAATTCCTCCCGCGGCTCCCAAATGCTGCCTGTGCTTTCACTGAAATCATCGGCATTTGACGGCTGTGACCCCGTGCTCAAGTATTCGCCTGAGCCATTGACACCATACCACTGAGCACTGCCATCCGGCACCTCCCCATAGGGATCGTTGGAGCGGGCAGAATTGGCCGATCCGTGACAAGGTCGAATCGACCAAATGTCGGATTTCATGGGAGATGCCGAGCCATAAAATGACTGTGGAACCAAATGCTCTGCATTGATCGGGTTGGGGTAAGTCACAAAGCCGCTGGCCTGTTGAAACCCTGTGTAAATGCACTCAATCTCACCCCCGGAGGCGTCCACAAAACCATACATCTGGCTGCGGGCTTCGTTGTAACCCAGATTGTCAAAGAGACCGTCGTACCAATTTGCCTTGACCCAAACCCGCAATGGTTCCAACTGAAGGTCATCAGGGGCATCGGGTTGTGCCCAAGTGAACATGGGTACAAAAAGCAAGGCACAAAGGGCGCCCAAGGCGGGAGAGGGATGAATCTTCAAGGCAGTCTGAAAATACGCTCTGTCATGGATACCACAGGGCATCATTCACAAATCCGGTGTCGTTCAATGCTTGCAGAAAAGCCATGAGGTCATTTTTCTCTTCCAAAGACAGAGTGAAGGGTGCGAGTGCACTGTCTTGATGGGCGTGCCCCGCCCCGCCGGCAGCATAATGCTCCAAGACTTCATCCAGGTTCTGGAACCGGCCATCATGCATGTAAGGTGCCGTGAATCCAATGTTGCGGAGGGTAGGCACCTTGAAGGAACCACTGTCCGAAGGATCTCCGGTCAACACCCACCGCCCCGGGTCCGTGGATACCGCATCGAGGCCATTGTTGGCAAAGCCGTAGTTGGTGAAAAATGGTGGCGTGTGACAGCGGTCGCACCCCAAACCATCTGCGCCAAACAACTGCGCCCCCTGCTGGACCGACTCAGAGATGGAGGCTCCTCTTTGCCAGCGGTCCCATGGACTGTCTCCACTGATCAAACTGCGCTGAAACGTGGCCAATGCTCGGGTCATGACAAAGGGGTCGAAATCCCTTCCGTATGCCGCTTGGGCCTGTACCGCATAATCCAGGGCCAATTCGTCACAGGCCGTTACGATGTTGTGCCCCATCTCGGAAGGCTCTTGGAGGGGAACCAAGACCTGCATCTCCAAAGTGGGCACCCCACCTTCCGACATGAAATGCGGTTGATAGGCCACGTTGGTCAGGGTCGAAGCATTTCGGGTGCCCAACATCCCCAAAGCCCCTGGAGTCACGGACTCCGGCGCACTGAAAGCTTTGGCCGGAAGGTGGCAGGTCGCGCAACTCACACTTCCATCGACCGAAAGGCGCACATCGAAAAACAAATCCTTCCCCAAGGCCCAGCGGACATCGGTAAACCCATTGTCTTCGGGAAATTCCGGATTGGCCCATCCCTCAGGAATCTGAATGAAATCATCGGTGTTCTGGCCGTTCGGAATCGGCTTTTGCGGATTGGGGCGACACCCCCCTAAGGCGAGGGCCGCGCTCAAACAGCAAGAAAGAATACCGAGTCGATTCATTGTATCAAAGATGCAACCGCAGAAAGCTACTGCTTGTTGCGTGCCCTCAAGGGGTTCCGTGAAATTGGATCGAAAAGTCCAGGACTGTCCAAGTCTCCGTACCATATGTGCCGCCTGCATAACGGGGCGCCAAATACCAAGTATCTGCATAGGGCAACAGGATCGACTGTTCCCTGGGCTGTAGCTCTTCGAAGACATAAAGATCTTGGAACCACCCCTCCTCTTGTAACGCACCCAACGGATTGTTCGTGGGTGTCAGGAACAAGCTTTCATAGAACTCCATATACCAGATGTAGCTGTCGTCTTCAGGATGGTAACTGATTTGGCCGGTCACAAAAGGTGTGGGACCAAAGAAGCGAACGTGGTTGAGCTCTACTGGAATATTGGTGATCATCCAACGCTGGTCCACCCACGCCGTATCGAGAAGCTCTGCACCCATGCTGTCCGTGCGCAATTGTATGTCCATGGCAGCGAGGTGAAACTCGACGCTATCGAGGGGGACCAAGCCCTCCATGATGGCATCGCATTCCAACTCCCAGGCCCCTTTCACAATGGAGTCTACGGACATCTCCCAAGCGGTCAAGAATCCGGTGAGATCAGGCGTAGACACAAAACCATTGCCATCATAATCGGGCATCCACACATTCTGCGCGCCGGCAAAAGGGCACAGCAAGAGCAATATGAAACAGGGAACCCCTCGCAGGGTTTTATTGGATAAAGGAGGCACGCATCAACGATTTGGCCCTTTTAAATTAAGCCACATCCCTCATTATCGCAACTTTATGGACTAAACCCAAGCGTCAGGAGCGAAAACCCACCACATCATCAGAATGATGAGGCACGCCACAAGATTGAGAACAATGCCTGTGCGCGCCATGGTGGCCATCCCGATCCGGCCCGAGGCAAACACGATGGCATTGGGTGGCGTCGCCATCGGCAGCATAAAGGCACAACTCGAAGCCAACGTCACAGGAACGGCAAAATAAAGGGGGTGCATGCCCATCCCGATGGCCAACGCCCCCACCACAGGGGTCAGCAACAGCGTCAATGCCAGGTTGCTCATCAATTCAGTGGCAAACAACCCCATGACGGTAACCAAAGCGAGCATCGCGACCACGGACCAACCCCACCCTGCCGCTGCATCGGCCATCACGCTGGCCCAACCCGCTGCCTCAAAGCCTTTGGCCAGTGCCAAGCCACCTCCAAACAACAGCAGAATGTCCCAAGGCAACTTGCCCAAGTCACCCTGCCTCAACAGGCGCGGCGCGGGAGCGGAGACGGCGTCTGACCGATCGCCAGTCGAAACCGCGAAGCAGGCCACCGCAGCCGCCACTGCGATGGACGTGTCGTTGAGCTGAAAAAAGCCCTCGAGCAATATGTTGAGGGGCACCCGAAACATCCACAAGCCCGCTGTACCCGAAAACAAAACAAGTACCCGCTTTTCCGCAGTGCTCATGGCACCCAAACCAGCGCGCTCGGCCGCAACGATCTCTGCTGCAGCGCTGTCGCCGCCCCGGGGAACCTTGTGCAGACCAACAAGCAAAGCGAATACCGTCAGTAACAAGACAGCCGACACCGGCACACCTACCGCCAACCACTCTGCAAAACCGATGTCCAACCCAAAACGATCTGAGGCAACCCCGGCGAGTGCCGCATTGGGCGGGGTTCCGACCAAGGTGGCCATCCCCCCGACATTGGCGGCGTATGCGATGCCCAGAATGAGCGCACGTCCCCAACGGATAGCGCCCCCGCGCTCCTCAAGCAGTCCAAGAACCGCAGTGGCCATGGGCAACATCATGAGCGTGGTGGCCGTGTTGCTGATCCACATGCTCAACAGCGCCGTGGCAAGCATAAAACCAAAAAGGGTCCGCCGCGGTCCGCCGCCCAAGGCTCCGAGAAGACGCAGGGCAAACCTGCGGTGCAAACCGTGTCGCTCGAGGGCCAAAGCCAGCACAAATCCCCCGAGAAATAGCCAAATGAAACGCGAGCCAAACGGGGCGGCTGAGGCGGACAATTCCAGCACGCCAAAAGTGGGAAACAACACCAAGGGAAGAAGGCTTGTAGCCCCCATCGAGACCGCACCGCTCAGCCACCACCACAGCATCCACCAGGCCGTACCTGCCAGCGCGGCATCGTTGACCTCTCCGCCCGTTGGCAGCACCAACAATGCCACGACAAAGCCGATGGGACCTCCCCACAATGCGATGGCCGCTTTGGGCATCATGGCACGAGTGCGATGTACACAGGAAGGTGGTCCGAGATGTAATACCCGTCAATAATCTGCTCCTCCGCACAGAACCACAATACCGATGCACCACGCACCAGAATGTGGTCGATCCTTGGAGCGCCGCGCAAACCTCCTGTGGGAAAGCCGGTGAAGGTTCCAATGTTTTTCCGGCAGCGTTTGTCCGCCACATCATAGGCGTCGCTCAGCCCACCCCCTTCCAAGATGTTCAGTGACGGACTGTCTGGTTCGGCATTCAAGTCTCCGAGCAATACGTCGATGTCGGCACCGCTCATGGCGAACTGCAGCGACAACATCCGGGCGGCCAAGGCCCTCGCCTCTTCACCAATGTGAGAAAAATGCGTGTTGACCACGCGGATGATTTTGCCCGTTTTTCGGTCGTTCAACAACACGATGGTCGCGATCCGGGGCAAGGCCGCATCCCATCCAACTGAACCCGGCACATCCGGTGTTGCACTCAGCCATTTGGTCTCGGCGTGGAGCAAATCAAACCTGTCTCGGTTCCAAAAGATGGGACAGTGTTCTCCTGCAGAACGGCCATCGTCGCGGCCCACACCGTAGTGACTGTGGTTGGGAAGGGATTTGACCAAGTCATCGACTTGATTAACCAAGGCTTCTTGGAAACCCAAAATGTCAAAGTACCCCACTGTTGCGGCCACCTTGTTTTTGCGCTGCGCCCAAGTCAAAGGGTCGTTCGGGTTGTCGTACCGAATGTTGAAGGTCACCACCGCCATCTCATCGGGATGCTGACCCCAAGCCGGACTTGCCATCAACAACACCACTGCTCCCATGGCAGTCATCGCGCGAATTGCACCCTTCATCATGACGGCAAGGTAGCATCGATGCGGGGCCTATTTTTGCGCCGAGGTTGCGCAATCTGCGCACCAAAATTTTTCACCACACTCCATTGGCACGCAACAAGAGGCTCTTCCACAAGGGCGCCATGCTCGAACTCGACATCCTCGATGTGGCCTTTGGCGGCAAGGGGATTGCAAAGGTTCCCACCGATGACGGCGATTTTACCGTCTTTGTTCCGAATGCCATCGCAGGACAAAGGGTTCGCGCCCGGGTGTCGTTGTGCAAAAGGCGCCATGCCGAAGCCCGCATCACCGCTGTCTTAAGCAGGGCCCCGGAGGAAATCGAAGTCCCTTATCAGGCCATCCCAGGCGCCCCTTACATCACCCTTCCTTTGGCGGAACAGCGGGCATTCAAGGAGCGGGTCACCCTCGATGTTTACCAGCGCATTGGAGAGGTACACAACACCGAAGCACTCTACGAGGGATGGATTGATGCGCCGTCTCCATTCCACTACCGCAACAAAATGGAATACAGCTTTGCGGCCATCGGTCGTGGGCCAGATGCCGATCCAGATGCTGAATTTGGGGATGGATTCCACCTCGGCTTCAAGGCCCGCGGTACGTGGTGGGCAGTGGAAGATTTGGAAGATGACAGCGGACTCTTTGACCAGCAATTCGAGCAACTCCTGCCCCACATTCGGTCGTGGTGTGAGGCGTCAGGCCTTCCGGCCTGGCATGCACCAAAGCGCGAAGGCTTCTTCCGTTTTTTGGTGGTCCGCAAAAGCCTGGACGCGGACCGTCTGCTGGTCAATCTGGTGACCACTTCCCACGGTTTGGAGCAATTCGACGTGCAGGACTTTGGCCGGCAATTGGGCAATGCTTTGGGCGAAAGGTTAGCGGGCTTCATCCACACCCTCAACGACGATACAGGCGAACGGGTCGAAGCGCGCGAAGGGGCTTCCACCCTGATTTCAGGGGTGAGCCACGTCATTGAGCGGCTGCATGGGTTGTCGTTTGAAATTCAGATGAAGAGCTTCTTCCAAACCAACCCACTGTGCGCGGAAAGGCTCTATGCACAGGTGTTGGCGTATGCCTTCCAAGAACCCATTCCCAAGGCGAACTCCGATCAGTCCGTCACCATGGACCTGTTCTGCGGGACTGGAACCATTGCGCAATTGCTTGCCCGAAACAGCAGCACCCGTGTGGTGGGCGTGGACCTCATCGAAGAAGCCATTTCAGATGCCCGTAAGAGCGCAGAGCGCAACGGCGTGGATGGACTGGAATTTCATGCGGCCGATGTGGGCCGTTTCCTGCTGGATCACCCGGAATACAGGGGGACCATTGGAACCATTGTGCTCGACCCGCCCCGAAGCGGTATTAGCCCCAAGTCCCTTCGGAAGGTCATCCGCCTCAAAGCCCACCGCATTGTTTATGTGAGCTGCAACCCAGCCACCCAAGCCCGCGACCTGGTCACCTTACGGGACGCCGGCTATGTCCTGAAAGGGTTCAAACTGGTGGATCAATTCCCGCACACTTCCCACATTGAGGCAGTGGCTTTGTTGGAATTCGACCCCTCTACAGTGCGCGCAGAAGAACCAAAAGACGAAATTGCAACGTCATGAACGCCTCTACCCACAGCAACAACGGTGAAGCCGTCATTTTGGATGCCCAGCGGATTGCCCGTTGCATTCAGCGCATCGCCCGGCAGATTCTGGAAGACCACCACAACGCTGAACGCATTGTGGTGGCCGCCATCGAAGGCCAAGGCCGTGTCCTGGCTGAGCGCATCGCTGCCGAACTCCGCAACATTGACGCTCCGGAAACCTTGTTCTGCGTCTTGGGAATGGACAAAGACGCCCCATTGGACCACCCCATGGAACTCCAGGAGAGCGACGGCACTGCATTTGACAACCAACTCATGGCGGGTGCCGTGGTTATTGTGGTGGACGATGTCCTCAACAGTGGCCGCACGCTGTTGCACGGAGTGGCCCACTTCCTGCCATCTCGCCCGCGTCATGTAGGGACTTGCGTGCTGGTGGACCGCATCCACAGGAGGTTCCCTGTGAGGGCTGACTATGTGGGACAAAGCCTATCTACCAACCTCAAAGCCCACATCTCGGTGCAATTGAGTGGGCCGGGGCCCGATGTGGCATTGCTTAAAGATTAAAGCCCTTTCTGCTGTCGATCATGCGTCCGACCGATGCGAGCCGCGACCCATCCAGGGCATCAGCGTCAACGGTAATGTGCGCCTGTTTATAGTGCTGTTCTCGCTCTGCGAGGTGCGCTTGAATGAATCCTGGCAAAGCTTCATCGGAAATCCCATCCAACATGGGCCGGTTCTTCCGTTTCATAGACAACCTGAGAATGAGCGCCGCATGGTCCACTTGAAAATACACCACGGTGCCCTGCTCTAGCATGAAGGCCATGTTGTCGGCGTAGCATGGTGTTCCACCCCCCGTGGCGATCACCTTTCGTTCCTCAGACTGCACAATTTGGTGCAGCGTCTCCTGCTCTGCCTTCCGAAAGCCTTCCTCTCCCAAATCTTGGAAGAGGGCGGAGATTTCTTGCCCCTTGGATTCAGTGAGGGCAGCATCGGTGTCGATAAAGGGCAACCCCATGGTTTTGGCCAAGCGCTTGCCCCCCGTGCTTTTACCGGATCCCATGTAGCCCACGATGAAAATGCTGCCTTTGGCCATGCCTCAAAAATAGGCGCTGCACTGTCAAAACGTCACCCAAAAACCCGCCTTACCGACAAAATGTCGGTTTACGACCCCGGAATTTGGACTGGCACCGTATTCGCGGGTTCCCCCACGTTGAATCGCTCACGGCTCAACACCAACACCACGATCTATGGAACAACACGCATTTACCCTCAAAACCCAGGCCGCACTGCAAGCAGCGCAGGGACTGGCCATGGACCGGAGGCATACCCAAGTGGAGCCCCTTCACATCTTGAACAGCCTGCTTCACAGCCAAGACCCCTTACCAGAACGTCTTTTGGATCGGATGGAAGTGCCTTTTGGTGCCGTCAAAATCGCCACCACAAAAGCGCTCGATCAACTGGCGACTTCAGATTCCGCTGGAGCGCAAACACCTTGGTCCCAGCAGGCCCAAACCACCTTGCGCACCGCCGTAGAAGCAGCCCGCAAGAGCGGTGACCAATACGTGGCACTGGACCGGCTGTTTTCGGCGATCCTCACTGTCAACAGCACGGCCTCTCGAATCCTGAAAGACGCAGGAGCCAAAGCCCGCGACCTCGATGCAGCGCTTGCAGCACTCAGGAAAGGACGGACGGCAGACAGTGCCAGCCATGAGGACGCCATTGAATCCCTGTCGAAATATGCCCGAAACCTGAACGCCCTGGCGCGCGATGGCAAGCTGGACCCCGTCATCGGCCGTGACGAGGAAATTCGCAGGGTGCTTCAGATCCTCACCCGCCGCACCAAAAACAACCCCATTCTCATTGGAGAACCCGGCGTGGGAAAGACCGCCATTGCTGAAGGCATTGCCCACCGCATTGTCTCTGGAGATGTTCCGGAAAACCTTCTCGATAAAACCGTGCACAGTCTGGACATGGGGGCCTTGATTGCCGGCGCGAAATACAAGGGTGAGTTCGAGGAGCGCCTCAAGGCCGTGGTCAAAGAAGTGACCGAAAGCGAGGGCCGCATTCTGTTGTTTATTGACGAAATCCATACCCTCGTGGGGGCCGGAGGAGGCGAAGGAGCCATGGACGCGGCCAACATCCTCAAGCCTGCATTGGCCCGGGGAGAGCTTCGTGCAGTCGGCGCCACCACCTTGGCAGAATACCAGAAGTTTTTCGAAAAAGACAAGGCCTTGGAACGGCGGTTCCAAAAGGTTCGGGTCGCCGAGCCCGATCGCGAAAGCAGCCTCGCCATTCTAAGGGGCATCAAAGAGAAGTACGAAGTTCACCATCAGGTGGAAATCCGAGATGAGGCCTTGGTGCGTGCTGTGGAGCTTTCGTCCCGGTACTTGCCCGATCGATTCCTTCCCGACAAGGCCATCGACTTGATGGACGAAGCCGCTTCAAGGCTGCGGCTCGAAATGAACTCTAAACCCAAGGCACTCGATGACTTGGAGCGGCGCATCACACAACTCGAGATCGAGAAAGCCGCGATCTCAGGCGAAGACGACCCTGTGCGGCATACAGAACTCGACATCAACCTGGCCAACCTCTGCGAAGAACGCGATGGCCTCCAGGCCAAATGGACCGCAGAGCGCGATGTCATTGACGAAGTTCAAAGACTGCGAACAGCATTGGAGGACCTCAAAGGTGAAGCGGAACGGGCGGAGCGCGAAGGCGATTTCGGGAAAGTGGCGGAGATCCGCTATGGACTGACCAGAGAGCACGAGCGCGCACTCGATGTGGCCAAAGCCAAACTGTTGAACATGCAAGGCGAATCTCGCATGGTCAAAGAAGAAGTCGACGCCGAAGGGATTGCCGAGGTGGTCAGCCTGTGGAGCGGCATCCCCGTGTCCCGCATGCTCAAAGGTGACCGTGAAAAATTGCTCGAGTTAGAAGCCGAACTCGGTCGCCGCATCATTGGCCAATCTGGGGCGGTCACCGCGGTCAGCGAAGCCGTTCGCCGCACCCGTTCAGGCCTTGCCGATATGGACAAGCCCATGGGCAGCTTCATCTTCATGGGCTCCACCGGCGTGGGCAAAACCGAGCTCGCAAAAGCCCTCAGCGACTTCCTCTTCGACGACGAGAAGGCCATGGTTCGTCTGGACATGGGAGAATTCCAGGAAAGCCACACCGTCAGCAGATTGGTGGGCGCACCTCCGGGGTATGTGGGCCATGACGAGGGCGGACAACTCACCGAGGCGGTGCGGCGCCGTCCCTACAGCGTTGTCTTGCTCGATGAAATCGAAAAGGCCCACCCAGACGTCTTCAACATTCTACTGCAGGTGCTCGACGAGGGACGGCTGACCGATGGCAAGGGGCGGCTGGTGGACTTTCGAAACACGCTCATCATCATGACCTCGAACGCTGGACATGCTGCCTTGACCGAGCGATTTATTGCGGCTCAAGATGCGGGTAAACCCGCCGAAGATGCGGCCGGATCCGATGCGATGGGTCATGTCGCTGCCGAAGCATTGCGGGAATTCTTGCGGCCGGAGTTCATCAACCGGGTCGATGAGATCATCGTCTTTCATCCGCTCGAAAGGTCCCACACCCAGGCCATTGTGGGCCTGCAACTCGCCCGACTCAAAGGGCGGCTCGAACAGGCGGGCATTCAGCTCAAGGCCACAACAGAAGCTTTGGAATGGCTCACCGTGCAGGGACACGACCCCGAGTTTGGTGCCCGTCCGGTGAAACGTTTGATTGAACGCTCGGTGCTCAATCCCCTATCGCGCGCTTTGCTCGCAGGTGAAATCGACTCCAAACAACCCTCAGTCATGGACATCTTCGACGGCAAGGTGGTCTTTAGAAAGGCCTTGGAAGACGAGCAGCTGATCGCCGTAAGCTGACGCTCACAGCACGTCCAAAGCAAACATGGTGCGCCCGCCGAGGCGGCCCTCGAGGTGGTCACCCGACTGCACTGGGCCAACCCCGGCGGGCGTGCCAGTGAACAGAAGGTCTCCCGTCTTCCAGGTGCTGTAACGCGACACATGTGCAATGAGTGCATCCACGGGAAACAACATGTCCGCCGTGTGGCCCTCTTGCACTACTTCTCCGTTTTTGAGCAAACTGAACCGAAGGTCTTGCACGTCTCCGCCCAGCTCCGTTAGAGGCACCCACTCCCTGGAAAGCACAGCGCTTCCGTCGAATGCCTTGGCCTTTTCCCAAGGTTTGCCTGCCTTCTTGAGTTGCTGCTGAACATCGCGCGCGGTGAAATCAAGGCCAAGGCCAATTTGGGTGTAGCAGCGGCTGGCATGTCCTTGCTCAATCCACTTGGCTGCGCGGTCCAATCGAACGACCAGCTCTACCTCGTAATGGCAATCCTGTGTCCATTCAGGAATGGTGAAAGGATGGTCCTGATGCAGGACGGCACTTTCGGGCTTGAAGAAAAACAGAGGTTCAGACGGAACGGTATTGCCCAATTCCGCGGCGTGGTCTGCGTAATTCCGTCCAATGCACACAATCTTCATACGGCAAAGGTGTGCCATGAAAACCAAAGCGACTTGGCGGCCCGAATCAATCGTTCAACAAGCGAATCTGAACCCTTCGGTCAAACCCTGCGCCATACTCAGGCCGCTGCTCACCAAAGTGTACCGCCGTCACACGCTCGTTGGCAATGCCCCGCTCAAGCAAGTAATAGCGCACCACCTGAGCCCTCCTGCGGCTGAGCTCCATATTGGCGCGTTCAGAACCCGTCGCGTCGCTGTGCCCGGTGACAAGCAACCGCAGGGTAGGCATCGCCGCCATCCATTCCATCAACGTATTGAGCCCATATTCTGCGCTCAGCCCCAAGGCGGCACTGCCAGCAGGAAACTGTATGGTGAGGGACTCGGGAAGGCGGTCAGGAAGGCCTGATGAGGAGCGCCCTGGCAACCACTGTCCGTCTGCCCCTTCCGAAGGGAAGCCCCCAGAAAGGCCGCCTCCGGAAACATTGCCCGACCTGCGCTCGAGGGCATCGATCCTAGCAGTCAGGTTCCTCAAAGCCTCCAAAAGTGCGTCGCCGCCCCATTCAGAACCCTCTCCTGCTCCTTCGTTCCGGTTATCAAGCAGGCCTTCGAGCGTACTAAAATCTTCTCCCGGCTCTCCAAAATCAGGAATCGGCTGGGCTTCAAGCGGGTCTCTGCCACCGCGGATTTGGTCCCAGTCCGTGTTCAACTCAGCCCGTGCCCTCACATTTTGGGCCAGCGCCTTGTTGCTAAACACGCCCATATCCAGCGCGACCAACAGCAAAACGCTTTCTAAGGCACCCTGCACTTGGAAGTAATTCCACTCTTCTGCGTTCCAGCCGCGCGGCGCATCGGGCACCTCCCACCCATCCAAGGCTGTCACCGCATCCTTGACGCGGGGTCTAAACCGTTTGAACCCGACCAATGCTCCTTCGAGGTAATACGGCACCGAAGCCTGCACAATGCTCCGCATGTCCTTCAATATTCGAGATGCCGGCGTTCTCAGCGCCACTTGACCCTGCTCCAATGTGACCTCTGAAGCCAACCGCTCGGACAGGACTTCCATCACGACCTGCTCGTACCTGCGGGCCACCTCAGACGGATCATATTCTTGGGCTGCAGCACCCGAAATACCCCCCCAGCAATACAGTCCTGTCAGCAACAGAACGCACAGCAATCTAGAAGTGGAGCAGCGCAACATGGCAACTGCAATTTAACTCATTATGAGCGCACTGCCCTCTCCGCAGACGAAACCGAGGGCGTCATTTTCCGCGCCCCCGCACGACAATCCACGCCGTGTAAGTGAGGATTTTAATGTCGAGCGCCAGGGACATGTTTTCTAAGTAAATCAGGTCAAAGCGCAAGCGCTGGACCATCTCCTCTACGTTCTCTGCATAGCCGTACTTGACCTGCCCCCAAGAGGTAATGCCCGGGCGCACCTTGTGCAGGTGGTGGTAATGTGCCGCCCGTTCCGAGATTAAATCGATGTAATGCTGGCGCTCCGGGCGCGGCCCGACCAAAGACATTTCACCGATGAGCACATTAAAAAATTGAGGCAACTCGTCGAGACGGGATTTGCGAAGAAAGCGCCCCACTGAAGTAATCCGGGGGTCGTGATCGCTGGACAACTGCGGGCCATTGCGCTCGGACCCGACATACATCGACCGGAACTTATGGATCATGAAGGGAGTTCCCCAGCGTCCTACGCGCTCTTGGTGAAAGAAAACAGGGCCCCTGGACGACAGCTTTACAGCCAGCGCGATGGCCAACAGCAGCGGCGTCAATAAAACCAGCGCCACGATGCTGATCACCACGTCCATTCCGCGCTTCACCGCCACTTGCCAGGCCGGCATAATGTCCTTTCGAATCGCAATCAACGGGGCGCCAAACAGACTCTGCATGCGCACCAGACCACTGAGAATATCGTAGATATCAGGAATGATTTTGATGCCTACTCCAGTGCCCTCCAACCGGTTGATAATGGATTCTAACTCGCCGTGTTCAGAGCTTCGAACCGCAAGGATGACCTCCTCTACGGCATGCTCAGTGATCAAGCCGACCATTTCTTCGGCCGTCCCCAAGCACGGTATGCCTTCCAAGGTCCTGCAGGGTTCTTGCCCCACTTGAATGAGCCCGACGAACCTGAAACCAGGATTTCTGCGCAGCGCCCTGATTTCTCGAATCGTAGAAACAGCTTGATCATTGCAGCCAACAATGAAAGTATTGAAGGCCAATTCGCCACGGTGCACCCTTTTTACGGTTCTGGTGGTCTGTGGCAAGCGCGCCGCAATCACCAGCATAGACTGGGCTGCGAACAGCACCAAAAGCGACTGGTAGTATTGTGTGTAGCTGCTAATGGCATCGTCCAGAATCAACACGAAGAACAAAATCAACGACCCTACCAACGTCGTCAACAACACCTGTCCCACCTCCATGGACCGGTGTCGACGATAAGGGTTTCCATGCATGCCAGCTAGGCCGTACAAGCCCATCCAGAACATGGGCACGAACACCAAGCCGTACCTGAAGTTGTCATCCATCCACATGGCCTCTGGAAACCATGTTTCCAGGAAAGCTGGTGCCAACTCCAACTGCTGCTTACGGTAGAGATACAGAGAAGTCCATGCAGCGGCCGAAGCCAATACATCCCCCATGGCATATCGGACCGCCGCCCAAGTGCGCGCGCGGGTAGTGATCGGCTTGGCCAGCACGGCCTGTTCTGGAGGCGCAACGCTCATCAGTATGTCAGAATGCGCAAGTTGTCTAACCCTACAGAACCCATGTCGCGCTCAGCTTCGAGGATGCACTCAAAATAGACTTCAAAATGGTCCGCGGGCCCTTGTGCGCTAATGGTCGGGGCCAAATCCACATACAGCTTGTTCCACATC
>CAJQJX010000029.1:0-7500 GCA_905478795.1 uncultured Flavobacteriales bacterium | reverse complement strand
GTTCAAAGCGGGGGCAAATGTAGAGCCGTTTCTCACACCCACAAGCCCCCCTTGCTCTTTTTTTCGGGCATCTTGAAATTCATTCCGTAACACCCTGATTTGAAGGCCCTAACAAGAAGTCTAAATCTTGCACCAATTGGTTTACCTCGCCGATGTCGGTCCCATCATAGAATCCGCGCAAGCGCCCCAGGGTGTCAACAAGCACCATGTTTTCTGTGTGCACGAAATCCTGGAAGCCTCCATCCCCTTCATCCAACGCTGCGAAATAGCTCTTCCGGGCCAGCTTGTAGACCTCTTTTTTGCTTCCTGTGAGCAGCCACCAGCGCCGAGAATCGACACCTTTTGCTTTACCGTACTCATTCAACACCAAAACTGAGTCCGCTTCAGGTGTCACAGAATGGCTCATCAGACGCACCCGATCATCATCGAGAACACGGTCTTGTATCCGCTTCATATTGGTGGTGAGCAAAGGACAAATGGTGGCGCAGCGTGTAAAGAAGAAGTCCACCACCAACACCTGACCGGCCACATCTTCGATCTTGACCGTATCGCCAAGCTGGTTGACGAGCTCGAAAGGAAGGATGTGGTGATCCTCATGGCCCAATACAGTGGCATCCACTAAAGCCGGATTGAGGTCAGAGGGCTGGTAGATGGGCAGCTGCTTTTCGGGGGTCAATAAGACCGCTCCAACAGCGATGGCCACAGCAGCAATACCCAAGTAAGCGAATAGGGCCCATCGGCCGCGGTGTGATTGTTCAGCACTCATGGTCTTCTAACTGTTCAGCGGGCCTGACGTTCAAAGATCCGCTTCCCCTCTATCCACGTTTGCAATACCCGGGTCTCGAGTAAGGCCGACGAGGGTACAGTCAGGGGGTTGCGGTCAAGCACGGTGAAGTCTGCCCGGTAGCCGGGTGCAATCTGACCGAGATCGTGTTCTCTAAAGCAAGCCAATGCCGCCCAAGAGGTCATTCCTTTTAAAGCACTCATCCGATCGAGCGCCTCCTCACTCTGAAAGCCGCCTTCCGGATATCCCTCCACATCTTTACGCTCCACCGCTGCATAGAAGGTGCGCAGAGGCGCTATGCCTTCGACTGGGAAGTCCGTTCCCAAAGGCAACCATCCCAGCTGGGATTGTAGACTCTTATATATGTAAGCCCGGCGCACACGGTTTCGACCAAGGCGCTGCCCTGCCCAATACATGTCACTGGTGGCATGGGTCGGCTGAATAGAAGGGATGATCGTGTGGGCCGCAAAGGCTTCCAAGTCGTCCCGGTGCACCACCTGAGCGTGTTCAATGCGCCAACGGAAGTCATTGACCCCGCCGAGCAAGTCTCCGTAGATCCCGAGCACACGGCGCACTGCAGCATCTCCAATACAATGGGTCGCCACCTGGAAGCCGGCCGCTTGAACACGTTTTACCTTCTCTATATAGTCGGATTCATCCTGAAGAAAGAGCCCTTGTGTCTCTGTGCGGTCCGAATAGGGCTCGAGCAAGGAGGCGCCGCGCGACCCCAACGACCCATCCATATAGAATTTGACAGCACGGACATCGAGCATGCCCGCCGAATCAATGATGGGACCCTGAGACAAATAGTGGTCTAAAGCTTCGGGTCGGTCCGCCACCATAATCGCAAAGCGCAAGGGGAGTTCACCGGAGGCCTGCAATGCGGCAATCGCCTCGACATCCTGGGGCTCGAGACCCGCATCGGTAATGTGCGTCAACCCTACCGCTGCAAGCCTGCGCGCAGCCTCCTTGAAATAACCAGCCCGGAGCACACTGTCCGGTTCTGGCACCCATGCCTGCAAACTGTCTGCCGCACCATCGATCAGCACCCCAGTCAACTGCCCGTCCTCTGCTACAAGGAGCTCTCCTCCTTCTATATGTAAGCCCGGGACCATGCCTGCGCGCTCCAAAGCAACCGCATTGCACCACACTGCATGGCCATCGACACGCTCCAAGATGACAGGACGGTCAGGAAAAAGCCGATCCAAGCGGTCTGCCCTATTGGGGAATTGAGTCTCCTCCCAATCGTTTTGGTCCCATCCCCTGCCGATCACCCAGCCGTCTGGAAACAAAGCCGCGTGGGCCAACACCTTATCCAACACCTCATCTGCTGATGTTGTCCCCACAAGGTCTGCAGCACCCAACCCATCGGCAAAGCCTACAAAATGCGCATGTGCGTCCATCAACCCGGGCACAACCACAGCCCCCATCAAATCAATTTCCGTGTCAGCATGGTATTTGTTGAGAATGGCCCGCTCAGGGCCAACCTCCACGACGCGGCCACTGCGAACCGCAATGGCTTGCGCCTCGTGAGAAGCTGCATCCAAAGTCAAGACCACACCATTGTGCAGCACAACATCGGCGTGGTTTCCACGAAACCCACAACCACCCAGTGTGACGGAGGTCAGCAAAGCCACCGTCAAAGTCAATCTCATCATGTGGCGAATGTCGCCAATGGAACGGGTTCAGTCCTCGTCCTTGGGAACTTGGACACGGGGACGGCGAAAACGCACCGTCTCTCCTTCCTCTGATCCCGGGTCCGTAGCAGCACCTTCAGCGGCAGAACCTTCGACACCATGCCCCGCACGCTCATCGCCCGCCAAGTAGTCCGCCCGCTTGCCCTTGAAGAGGTCGTACACCGCCCAAGTACAAGTCAGCGGACCATTCATAACCGTGTGCTTGACCCTTGGCTTGAGTCCAATGCGGTGTTGGGCATCCAAGTCTTTGGGGAACAGCAAGGCCGCGCGCCATCCTGACCAACGGTGCTTGAGGGCACCACCAATGCCACCGTATAGGTGTTCAAGGTCATCGGCATGAACACGTTGCCCGTAAGGCGGGTTCAGCACAACAAGACCGGGCTCGGTGTCTCGTGGAGGCCTCATTTCCAAAAAATCGGCCACCTCGACCCGCACCAAATGCTCCAATCCAGCCTTGCGCACACTTTCACGGGCATCACCCACAGGGTGCTTGTTCCAATCTGAAGCCAAAATGGGCGCACGTTCAATGCGCTCCTTGCGTGCTTCTTCACCCACTGTCCGCCACAAATCGGCATCAAAACTGGGCATTCCAAACAGGGTCCACTCCCTTCTGCCCGCGTGGATTGGCACACCTGCTGTCCACAATCCCGCCTCAATGGCGAAGGTTCCTGAACCACACATAGGGTCTACCAGGGTCTCTCCCGGACGCCACCCAGCCAAACCGAGTAAGCCCGCCGTCAACACCTCATTGAGGGGCGCACGGGCACGCGGAGCACGGTACCCCCTTTTGAACAAAGCCTCCTTACCGATCAGGTCCAAGGAAATGGTCACCTGGTCTCCCGCGATGTGCAAATGAATCAACTGCTCTGGATTGGTCCGGTTGATGTCCAAATGACTCACGGAACCACCTCGGGCAAAGGACTTGAAGTGATCGCTCAGGGCGTCCTTGAGCCGGAACATGGCGAATTGGTCGTGCGGAAAGTCCTCGCTGTTCACCGTCACATCCAAAGCCATGGAACGTCGCGGGTCCACCCATCGTCCCCAATCAAGTTGAACGGCAGTAGCGTGCAAAGCATCGGGACCTTTGGCCTTGAACTCGAAAATCGGACGCAACACGCGCACGGCAAAACGGGTGGATTGCAGATAACGGTATAGCACCGTTTTGGTCGCGCCAAACGCAGCACTTCTGCGGCCCAATTCAACCTCCACGGCTCCGTACTCTTCCAATTCACTCACCACTTGAGGCTCCAAGCCCATGAGCGTGCGGACCACATAACGGGTCACCCCTGCTTGTGGCTGAGTCTCTTGTTCTTGTTCTGTGCTCATCCCCCCTTGTGCTTCACCGTGTATCCTTTGCTGCGCAACCATTGCGCAGTGCGTTCTCTGTGGTCTCCTTGTAGCAAAACCACCCCCTCTTTCCATCCTCCGCCCACGCCGCAATGTGCCTTCAGAGCTCGGGCCGTCTCTACCGCCACGTCGGCATGTAAATCAGCATCAAAACCCTCGATCAACGTGACCTCCTTTCCTTTCCTGGCCTTCTTGTCTCTCGACACATACAACAGCGATGGCCCCTCAGCAGGCGCGGATCCTGATTCCTCAATGGGAAGGTCGGCGCGCTCACCACCCATGGCCTGGTGCAATTCAGCCAACGCTTCCAGACCTTTCAATTTCTTCATGGCGTAGTTTATCTGCCCGTCAAACGAAGATAGACGGCCTCGCGCGAGATTTCGTATCTTCAGATAATCATAGATGTACAGCATGCTTTCTTTATTTCTCCAACGTTCAATGGTGTTGTGTGCGTTGATGTACTCCGCCTTCGCCATTCAGGCCCAGTGCGATGAGTACGATTTAATGCTGCTGTGCGACAGTGCTACCCAAGTCGACATCGCCACCTCTTCAGCCGGGCTGGACTGCGCTTTCGACCCGGACCCCGCCGGTTGCTTTACCACAGAAGCCACCATCCTGCTGCCCACCATGTCCGCAGGGTGCATTGATTGCTTTGCACAACAGGCGAATTGCGTTTTGGACAATTGCGCCACAATCTGCGCCTTTGGCAGCACGGCAGCTTGCGACGCCTGCATTTATGACAATTGCCAACTTGCATTCGAAGACTGTGCCGGCATCGTAGACAACGACAACGACACCCACAACAACATCTGTGACTGCGACGACAACAATCCGTTGCAACATCCGGGGGCGGCAGGCACCAACGAAGGCATCGATAACAATTGCAATGGATTGATGGAAGTCAGCGAAATCGCCGACTTGGGTTGTCCCACCGACCTCTCAGGAGATGGAATCGTAGGCGCCGCAGACCTGGTGGTCTTCCTTGGCCTCTTTGGTTGTGACACCAATTGCGGAGCCCCTGACCTCGACGGCGATGGCCTGGTAGGTGTATCCGACCTGGTCATCTTGCTGGGCTCTATCGGCCTATTCTGCTAAGCCTTTCGGGCCATCATGGACCTCCATGATTTTGCCAAACAGCAGGGGTCTGCTGAACCGACATTGCTCACCGCCTTGCGTCGCGCTAGTTGGCAACGCACCCGCCATGGCCGACTCATGACCGATGTCCATACCGGCCAAGTGATCTCCATGGTCACCCGCATGGTGCGGCCCAAGACGGTGCTTGAATTGGGAACCTTTACAGGGTACGGCACTTTATGCCTCGCCGAAGGATTGGCCGAAGACGGCACGCTGCATACAGTAGAGCGGAACGATGAATTGTTTGCCCTTCAAGACGAATTTTGGAAACAGCACAAGCGGTACAATGCCATTGTGAGGCACCATGGACAGGTTGCAGATGTGCTCGCGGCATGGCCGTTGGAGCATGCCATCGACCTTGCTTACATCGACGCAGACAAGCAGGGCGTGAATGAACAACTCGATGCCCTGCTGCCACTGATGGTCCCTGGAGGCTGGATGCTGTTCGACAATACGTGGTGGGACGGCACGCTTGAACATGCTAAGGGTCCCAAGCCCGACGCACTCCGCGCTCTCAACACGCGGCTCGCTCAAGACGACAGGCTGCACACGGTGGTCCTCCCCATTGGAGACGGCCTCACCGTAGCGAGAAAAATTTGAGAACCGAAGGGCTCAGAGTACCGCAGCCACCTTGTCGGCAGCTTCCTGAAGCAGGATCGCACTGTGGACTTCCAGCCCACTTTCATCGATGAGCTTCTTGGCTTCCACAGCATTGGTGCCCTGCAAGCGAACGATGATGGGGACATCGATGGACCCCATGTTCTTGTAGGCATCGACCACACCTTGCGCCACCCGGTCACAACGCACAATGCCGCCAAAAATGTTGACCAAGATGGCCTTCACGGCGGGATCCCGAAGGATCATGCGGAATGCCTTTTCAACGCGTTCCGCGTCTGCCGTTCCACCCACATCCAAGAAATTCGCTGGCTCTCCGCCGCTGAGCTTGATGATGTCCATGGTGGCCATCGCCAGTCCGGCACCATTCACCATGCACCCCACGTTGCCGTCGAGTTTGACATAGTTGAGCCCTGCTTCACCCGCCTCAACTTCGGTGGCATCCTCCTCGGAGGTGTCGCGCATGGCCGCATAGTCGGGGTGGCGGTACAAGCTGTTGCCATCGAGGGTCACCTTGGCGTCCACTGCAATGACACGGTCATCCGAAGTCTTGAGGACAGGGTTGATCTCGAACATGGAGGCATCACTGCCGACATAGGCTGCATAGAGCGACTTGACGAACTTGACCATTTCCTTGAACGCCTTTCCAGACAAGCCGAAATTGAAGGCAATCCGACGGGCTTGGAAATCGCGCAGGCCCAAGGCTGGATCGATGGACTCTTTGAAAATCTGGTCCGGGGTCTCTTCCGCAACCGCCTCAATGTCCATACCTCCCTGCGGACTGTACATAATGATGTTGCGGCCCTGAGAACGGTCGAGCAGCACGCTCATGTAGAACTCGAGGGGCTCACTGTCGCCAGGCTCATACACGTCCTGTGCCACCAACACCCGGTTGACCTGCTTGCCTGTGGCGTTCGTTTGGGCCGTCACCAGGTGTCCACCAAGGATGCCTGCTGCAGTGTCCTTCACGTGGTCAAGTCCTTTGGCAAGCACCACACCATGGCTGCCTGTTTCCGTCACAGTGCCTTTTCCGCGGCCACCCGCATGGATTTGTGCTTTGACCACAAACCAGCCCGTTCCTGTTTCCTCTTGAAGCTTTACGGCCACAGCGTGGGCCTCTTCTGGAGTAGAGGCCACCCGGCCTTCTTGGATGGATACACCGAATTGCTTGAGGATGGACTTGCCTTGGAATTCGTGGAGGTTCATGGCGGGTTCAGTTCGTGTTTGGCCGTATACGGCGCCGCGAAGTTAGCCTTCGGACGTAGCTTTCGCACATGCTGAAGGCAACCGGAATTCACAAAAGCCACGATGACCTCCAAGTCTTGCGTGGTGTGGACGTTTCTCTGAGCGCTGGAGAGGTGGTTTCCATCGTGGGTCCCTCCGGTGCAGGAAAGACCACTTTGCTCAACGTTTTGTCGACTTTGGACCGCCCGGACAGCGGTTCAGTATGGGTCGATGGCGTGGAATTGTCTGGCCTCAAGGACAAAGCCTTGGCCCGTTTTCGCAATGCGAAAATTGGGTTCGTCTTTCAATTTCACCAGCTGCTCCCCGAGTTCAACGCCCTAGAAAATGCCATGCTGCCTGCCTTGGTAGGGGGCCGTTCAGAGGCAGAAGCTGAAGCCGCCGCCATGGCCAGACTCCAAGAATTGGGGCTCGAAGCCCGGGCCAAACACCTGCCGAGCCAACTCAGTGGCGGCGAGCAGCAAAGGGTGGCTGTGGCCCGCGCATTGGTCAACAACCCTCCCCTTCTCTTTGCGGACGAGCCTTCGGGGAATTTGGATACCGCCAACGCCGACGCCCTGCACGATTTGTTTTTCGATCTGCGCGACCGCCACGGTCTCACCATCGCCCTGGTGACGCACAACGAAGGGCTGGCCCAGCGGGCCGATCGCCAAATCCGACTCCGCGACGGTCAGGTTGAAG
>CAJQJX010000028.1 GCA_905478795.1 uncultured Flavobacteriales bacterium | reverse complement strand
TCGACCACCCATGCTCCGTCCACGCCCACATTGCCTGCGTCCACCGTGATGTCAAGGGCTTGCCCTTGCAATGTGGTGAGGGTCATTCCATTTTGCAGGTCGGCGGCCGTGTAGTTTCCCGAAACGATGTGATACCCCACGGCGTCGCTCATGTCGGAGAAGGCCAGCAAATCGTAGAGGTTTAAGTTCATCAGCGCAGCGACCTCATCCACAGCGGCATCAGTGGGTACAAAGACCGTGTAGTTGTTGTCTATGTCGTAGAGCTGATCGGAGTAATACGACTGAAATGAGGTGCCGGAGTAAAAGCAGCAAGCCGGAGGAGTCTCGGGGTCCCCGGAGCTATACATGATGGTGTTCAAGGCGTCGTAAAGGGTGAAGTCCCATTGGGCGTTGGCCGATTGGGGCATCACGTTGGCCACAAGCAAAGCGAGGATGACCGGGAAGAGCGAGAACGTTTTCATATCGAATGTTGGATTCTGACCTCTGTTACCTCCCGAGTAGAATGGCCGTGACACGACAGGCTCTATTTGTGCTGAATTGAGGTATGAAATCGAGCATTTCAGGGTATGAACAGCCCAAAGGGTGCATTGTTTGATTCGGCAAGGGGTGGGGCCCTGCGCGCGCGGGCTCGGCCCTTCAAAAAAAGTGACGTAAAGGTGTCACGTTCAGAGGGCTTGCTGAGTAAAAAGGTGGGAATCGATGACAATTGGCCGACCTTTCATTATGAATTCTTTGGTTCGTTTCTCTTGGCTGCTCCCGCTGTTCTGTTTGTCGTCCTGCGTCAAAGAGAATTTCGAGGATGTGCAGATTGAGGTGGAGTTTCCGGAACCTCCTGTAGTCTTGGTGGTGGATTGTGAAACCATGGGCCTCAATGTGGGAGATCCCTGCGTGGTGTCGTCCGGCAATCCTGATGTGAATGGTTTGGACGGCGTGGTCAATGACAATTGCAATTGCCAGCCCATTTCTGCCCAGGATGGACCCGTTGTCACTGTTGCCTTCTGGAGGCAATACGGCGGCGCTCCTCTGACCGTTTCTACCGCCTCCGACCCTCCATTTTTGTCGGGGCCCGATGAGGTGTCCATTTCTGTTGGGCTAACCGAAGTGGAGTTCAGGTTCCCCCCCAATACACAAAGCTGTTCACTCCAACACAGCTACCTCTGCGCGGGCAACCCCGTGGAATGGAATCACGAGGCGGTGGGCCCTTCAGCGGACTCGGATGTCCAAGGGGCTTATGCGGTGGTGAGTGTGGAGTGTTTCGGGATTGTAGATGGGAATCCAGGAGTGGAGTAAGCATGAGGGGGCACGCTTTAAAAGTGAAGCTTCGATGGTCTGATGGATAGTGCTCCGGTTCAGGATGACTTCCATTGGATGGAGGGTTGCAAGCGGGGAGAGAAGGCGGCGCAAAAAGCACTGTTTCAATCGCTCGTGCCTTTTTTGCGCGGGGCGGTGAGGCGGTACATCTGGGATGCCGATGCGGTGGAGGACGTGTTGCAGGAGGCCTTTGTCCGCATTTTTCGGAATGTGGAACGGTATGATCCGGAGAAGGGAGGCGTGAGGACTTGGGCTGCCAAGATTGCTGTCAACGTGGCCTTGACGGAGGGCAAGAAGCGGGCGAAGTGGGAGAGAACGGGGGTGCAAGTGGAGAGGGGGAGCGGACCCGAAGTGTTGGAGAACCTGGCCATGGATGATCTGATGGATGTCTTAAAGACCATGCCGGAGGACCAGTACACGGTGTTGAATCTCGCTTTGATTGAGGGTTTCAACCACGAGGAGATTGGAGAAATGTTGACCATATCGCCAGAGCTGTCCCGGCAGCGTTTGGCAAGGGCGAGAAAGTGGGTCCGACAGCGGTTTGAGCCCACGGGAGAGGCGATCGTCGAGAAGAAAGAAAAGAGAACATGAAGTCTTGGGAAGACATACTGAAAGGGCGTTTCGCCCGCCATGCTGATCCGGGCAAACCCGACCAGAATGAGGCGTTGTGGAACGCCATCGAAGCTGGTATGGCCGCTCCCCCTGCAGGCGCAAAGGCGGCTTGGGTTGCACAGGGAGTATCCGGTTCTGCAGGGAAATTCTGGTCATGGGCATTGGGCACCGCCGCAGTCATGGGTCTGGTCTCATTGGGTGTGGTGTTTTGGCCCAAAGCAGGCCCCACACCCCCGCAAGAGGGAACACGTGTTGAGCAAAGCCAAGACGTTCAGTCGGCCCCAATGACCGCGTTGGATTCGGAGGAAGGAGAAGGCACTCCATCCGTCAGCGAGGAAGTGTCCCCGTCCGCTTCGAATGAAGGCGACCTGACGCTGCCTGCTGAGGCGAAAATGGCGCCGGAAGTATCTGTTGCTCAAGCCGGCTCGGACGCGGCACAACCCGAAGCCGCTGTTGCCGCTGAAACCATGCCGGCTGAAGTCGGAGCATCTGTTGCCACTGCAGAAGTGGCACCGACCGTTGAAACCCGCACCACTGGTGCCGAGTCTGCGCCAACGGTCTCATCTGAACCCGCACCCACCTCGGCGAAATCGGGTCGGCTTCCGCTCCTCATGCCAAGGATGGAAACCGACGGAGAGGAGAATGTGGCCAGGGCCCGTTCGGTCGGGGGGGAATTGCCACCTGGGGAAGGCCCGGAAGAAGTGAAGCTGGAGCCCTTGCCATTGCGAAGCCCTTCATCGGGTGCCCTTCCGTTGGCCCAATTGCTGCCGATGGAGGGCGCCATCCATGCTGAGGCGCCGTTTGCCCTCAGGACATTCGGGGGGCCGACCTTGAGCCACTTTAGTCTAAAAGGGGAGCATCCCGCGGAGTTGCGCGGCCATTTCCACACGGAATTCAGTGCTGGTGGTGGGGTGGCATTGGATGTCCGTCGTTGGGGGCAGTCTTTTTCTTTGGGCCTTGCCTGGTATGACTACGTTCACCTGTTGGACTATGTAGAGACCACAACACAGGATTACCTGGACCCAGAAGGGATTCAGTCCATTGAAATCAATGCATTGACAGGCGACACGGTGGCCATTCTATATGGTGACGTGCAGGGCGTGGCTACCCAGCGTCGCTATGTGAGAAGCTTCAACCGGTTCAATGCTGTGGTCATACCCGTTGAATGGCGAACATCGCGTTCTCTTGGCCGATGGCATGGAGGCCTGGGCTTGGGGGTTCAATTGCTTGTCCGCAGTGGTGGCGGCGGTCACAGCCTGAACGAGGCGGGGCTGGTGGTGGCCTATGCGGATGGCGATTTGCCCAAGAGCCGTTTGAATTGGACGCCGACAGGTGGGCTTTTCGCAGGGTATCAGGTGGCGCCGGAATGGCGGTTGGACCTGTCTGTTGGGGCGGGAATTCAGCGGTTCAGAACGCGCCGGGTCACAGAAGGTGCGGCAGAAGCGCCCCTTTGGGAGGGGCAGTTGATCACGGGCCAGATCCAATGCGGCGTCACCCGGTTCTTTAGTCCAAAAAGCCGGTAAGACCTCAGCCCATTTAGCATCTCCGTTTGGATTTTGGACGGCAAAGGCAACCTTTGCAGAGTGGGGGTTGTCCAA
>CAJQJX010000027.1 GCA_905478795.1 uncultured Flavobacteriales bacterium | reverse complement strand
ATTCGTCACATGTGCCGTCCATGTCCGCATCGTTGAGGCAAGCGCCGTCACAGTCGAGGTATGCTTCCGTTGGGTAGGTACAAGAGCCATCGTCGACCACAGCGGCATCGTCGTAGTTACATGCTGTCACATCCGTGCAGCCGGGGGTCTCTAAAGAAGGATATACGAACGCGGCCTTATACTCATTCCCGCCATCGCCCTCAATGAAGATCTGGGCATACATCTCCATGGAGATCTCTCCATCGGTAGTGAACTGGCCAGCCAGCACTCTTAAGTCAGAGCCTGCGACACCATTGGCGTCGCCGTTCAAGGCGTACCACGCTCCTCCGATCACGTCGTCAATAACGATGTTGGAGCCTGGGGCACCGAATCCTGGATCAAAGTTGGTCGTCCAAGGGTTGGAACCCGATTGAACCGTTGACACAGCAGCTTCACCAGCTGCTGCATTCGGAACTCCTTCAAGTCCAATGGTGACCCAGCTGTCAAATGGCAATTCGGGATATACCGCAAACAACAGGCTGTTGATGCCGTTTGGCGTGGCCGCTCCCAGCGCTGCGTGGAAGAAGTTGTCCGTAGTAGACGTCACATTGGTTGGATTGTTCATGTCACCTGATATGGAGCTGAGGAAGTCGTCCTCGTTTTCCATCGTGATGTAAGCGCGATAGCAGGAATAACCGGTCAAATCAGTCGTTCCCAAGGTACCGACAAGAACGCCGATGTCTTCAGAGACAACTTCTACCTCCAAGCCATATTGGGCTGAAAGCATTGATGGGAGGAGGCACAGGGCCAAGAGCAGCTTATGAAGCTTCATGTGTTTAGGGTTGGTTCAATTCGTCTGTGCAAAGTCCATCACTTATTGATGCATAAAACGTAGGAACATGCTGTCATTTCAACATTTGATTCTGAATGAGTTGCGTTTTGACAGAATCGCCAACGAAAAAGGGCAGCCAATGGCTGCCCTTTTCTCAAATATGTTGAGTTCTGATTACTGCTTCACGATGCGCAATACCTGAGCGGCATTGGCGACGTTCATCTGCAAGTAATACACTCCTGCCTCTACTGCATTGAGGTCGAGCCTGTGCACGAATTCTCCAGTAAGGTTACCGAGATCCTCACGGCTCACTTCACGGCCGAGACCATCAGTCAGTACTGCAATGACAGATTCTCCTGAGAGCCCCTCCATGCTCACTGTCACGTCCCCGTTCGTAGGGTTAGGGAACAACTTGAGGTCAATCAAACGTACCATTTCCTCGATGCCACTGACCACAACAATCGTGGTGCTTGTGAACTCACATCCGTTGCCATCCGTGATGGTCACATCATAGTCACCCGCCGCAATACCGGTAGGGTCTTCGTCTGTGCCTTCGTAACCAGGACCGGTCCAACTGTAATCATATGGCGGTGTGCCTCCTTCAACAGTAATGTCAATAACGCCGTCTGAATCTGTGCCGTTGGCTCCGTCATTGGCATCAACAGTCACCACAATGGCATCGGGAGATGCTACAGTGAAAGTGGTAGAACCGGAACACTCGGCATCGTCTTGGACTGTGATGGTGTAATCACCAGGTGACAAGCCATCAAATCCTGAGTTGGGGCCAAAGGAACCGTTGTCAATCGAATAGGTGTATCCCATTCCGGACCCACCAGTAGCAGAGGCGTCAATGACACCGTCTTCACTGTCGCTGCACAATACATCTGTAATCACAGCGGAAGGAATGATTTCAGCAGGACCAGCGAGCTCAACTGAAGCATCGAAAGAACAGCCGTTATCGTCCACAACTTCGATGGCGTATACGCCAGCTCCAACCATGTCCAAAGAGACCATGTCTAACGTATCCCCTGCATACACATAGGAAATGGGAGACGATCCGCCTTGGACCTCTACTGTGATGGAGCCATCCATATCGCCAAAGCAGCTCGGGTTGGTCAACTCTTCTTGAGCGACAAACGCAGGTGGTGTTGTCACGGTAACATCCATCAAGGTGTCTAAACAACCATTGACGTCTTGAGCATAGAAAGTGTATGTACCTGGGCTCAAATCAAACGTGGTGTTCTCATCGAAAGTGATACCATCCGTGCTGTAAACCGTGCTGTTTCCACTGCCACCGAAGTAGTTCAAAACCACGATGCCATCATTCGAATCTGGGCAGTTTGTGGGAACAATCGCCTGAGCGTAGAGGCTAAAAGGCTGGGGCTGGTCAATTGAAATGCCCGGCGTGTTGTCCAAACACCCATTCTCATCAACGGCATAGACCGTGTAAAGTCCAACACCGATGTTTTCAAACAAGAGCGTTTCCGTTCCATTCTCCAAGAAAGGCAGGCCACCATTTCCAGTGTCGATTGGAGCTTGCAAGCTGTAAGTGATCACACCCGTTCCTCCGGTGCTGTTTCCGCTCAACACCGCATCAGATTCGCCATTGCAGCTGATGGGGTCAGACAAACTGGCCATCACATTCAGGACTTCAGGGCTATCGACAGAAACCATGGCCTCTACAGAACACCCTACGTTGTCGGTCACCGTTATGGTCAGGTCTCCCGCCACAACACCCGAGAACAGGCCGGTGGCATTGGAAGAAGTGCCATTTGAATAGGTCAGGCTCCCCTGTCCACCGGATACTGTCACAGAGGCGAAGCCATCTGAATAGCCACTGCAGCTTACGCTGCTGGATGAGGTTCCAGTCACCATGAGTTGTGTAGCAGGATAGTCACACGAGTACACGCAGCTGCCATTGTCTTCGTTGGCGCCCATGTCGTAATTGGTGGCATTGCTGTCTGTGCAACCAAACACGGCGTCTGCCACACTGCTAAAAGGGATGGTGACCAGCGAGTCGTTTGACTGAACACCGCCAACAAATGTGGCGATACTGATGACACCATATAGTGTGGTGTCCGTCGTGAATTGTCCAATCATCACCAGGCTGTCCGCTCCAGCGTATGCGTTGCTGTTCGGATACAGTGGGAACCAGCTTCCACCAGTCTGGGTGTCAATGATGATGTCGGAACCTGTCGCACCACCGCCTGGATCGAATTGTGGGATCCAGTTGGCAGAAGGGTCTCCCACGGCATTGATCGCGGCCTCGCCGTCGTCAGTGACTGCGGGCCCATCCATTCCAATGGTAATGAAGCTATCGTACTCGAGGTCCGGGAATGAACCGAACAACACAGGGTTGTAGCTCTCGTTGTTCAACGTTCCAAGCGTTGAGTTGAAGAAGTTGTTTCCTCCTTGAATTTTTGTGGGGAAGTCCACATCACCATATACCGCGGTCAAGAAATCCTGATCGGATGCGAATTTGACAAATACGCGGTAGGTGTTGTAGCCTGTCAAGTCTGTTGTCCCTGTCATGCCAATGTTTTCGGCATAGGTCTCAACGACAATTTCTGTGGCTTGGGAATAAGCAAGGGTGCTGCAGCAAGCTGCCAATACACCGAGTAGCAATCGCTTCATGCGTTTGATCGTGTTAATTGTGAATCAGTGCGCAATATAGCGGCATCGTGCATTCTACAAGCTCCTTTTTAGCACCACCGTTGCAAGGGATTTCCACGATTGTTGTAAGAAAAAAAGAAGGAGGCTTTTGAGCCCCCTTCTTTTTTTCATTGTTCCCGGCTAACGCGATCACTCCACAGTAAGTCGCAAAGTTGCGCGGTGCGCGGTTCCCAATGCTTCGAGGATGTACATTCCGGCGCCCAAATCAGAAACGGGATAACTCAGTACAGCGCCCGTTTGCACCATCTGACGGTCTGTGACCACAGCCTTTCCTGTCAGGTCATAGATGCGAATCTGCAACAGACCTTCCATGCCATCAATGCGCAGGTTGACCATATCGCTCGCAGGATTCGGGAAGGCTTCGAGTCCAACAAAATCTTGGAGTTCTTCAATGCCGATGACCGTCCCCACAGAGTCCCCATTGCAATCCAGGCAACTTGTAAAGCAGTAAGCCCCGAGTACTTCTGGTTGTCCAGAACGCGTATGCGTGCGGTTGGATTCACCAAAGGGATTGCCCTGTCCGCATCCGTCTTCTTCAAACTGACCAACCTCAGTAACAGCATTGTCGATGACTCCTGCAGGATAGGGGTCACCATTGCAGTAACGGTATTCAAAGAAGGCCGCTCCACTGACTTCGTAAGTGATGTCGTAAATGTTATCGCCGTCTGAATCGCTCATCTGTAATGCGCCAGCCTGCCACTGAGGGGTGGTGATGTTGCCAATCAACCACACCCCATTCTCTGAGACCGTTTCATTGGACATGTCAATTTGAAAGGTGATGGCCGCTGGATCGGGATCGGGCACGCAAGTCTCGCTGCATTGGTTGTAGCAGTATTGAATGGTCACGGGCTCATCGATCACTGAGAATACCCGGTTGCCATTGGACACGCAATCCGCTGGCGGATTCTCGTTGTCAATGTTGCCGTCGCCGTCGCCCCCCCAATTGTTGCCGTTGATGAATTTGAATTCATAATCGCCAGGCACCACATCGAAAGTGCCCTCGTACACCATATCGCCATCGTCATCGGACAAGAAGTTGAGGCCGGGTGTCCAACCTTGAAAGCTACCTGCGACGCAAACCCCATTCACGGAGACCGCTGCCTGGGTGCTCATGTCCACTTTAAAGGTGACGGGTGTGGGGGCCACACAGCTTCCGCATGTGTTGTAACAGTATGGCTGCCCGGTCTCGCTCATCTGGTAGACCAAGTCACTTCCATTCAGCACCATGGTGCGGTTGCCTTGGTTGGCACATTCTCCTTCTGGGCTTTCATCGAAACCCCAGGCATTGCCATTGACAAACTTGAACTGCAAGGTGTCCACAGGGTCCAACATGGCGCCGTCTACTTGTGTCATGTAGGTGTAGACCATATCGCCATCCGTATCCTCCATCATCAGGAAGTTGGTTCCGTCCCATCCATTGAAGTTGCCGTTCATGTGAACCCCTACAGGGTTGATGGCTTCCTCTTGGCTCATGTCTACCTTAAAGAGAACGGTGGTGATCCCGCAGGCTGCGCATTGGCCAAAGCACACCACAGGTACGGATGTGTCTCCATCAATGGCCGCATAGCGGTCCGTGGTTCCCGGGAGGGCGCATGCCTCAGGACACACTTCGTCTACTCCCCAAGCATTGCCATTGAGGAACTTGTATTGGATCGAAGACAATGAATCTGACAATTCCAAAGTGACCTCATAGATGCCATCCATATCGTCGTCTGTCAGCATGGTTCCGGCGGGGTCCCAACCTTGGAAGTCGCCGGCGACGTGAATGCCTTCCGCGGCGACGTCTTGGTTGCTCATGTCGACGCTGAGGGTGACCAAAACGGTCTGCGCCATAATGGTCCCGGTCATTGCGAGCCCCACTAATAAGGAGTAAAGGTGTTTCATTTCTAGTGTTTGTGTGGGGCAAATTAAAGTCCCTCCCCCATTCTCAGCCTTTCTGATTATGCACAGTTCTGCGTGAACTGCACCGACTTCGTTCAGGACAGCATGACGCCAGATGGTCTTGTGCAAGGCTTATTCCCCTGTGATGGCTTTGCGCCAATCATCGTGCACACGCGTCACTTTTCCAGCGGCAGTATTCCAACTCACCAATGTGGTGGCCGAGCGGAACGCCAAAGCTGTATGTGCGGCATCCCCCTTCTTTAATACGTAACCCTCGTAGCGAATGTGAATGCTCGAATTGCCGAGGCCCGAGGCCCCTAAACGAATAATCAGCCGATCACCGGGTTCAACAGGCTTGAGGTAGTCCATCTCATTGTGGGCCACCAGCACGCCATGTTTGCGAAAGTCCCAAGGTTCAGGAACACAGGCTTCAAACCATGCAATTCGGGCTTCTTCCAAAAAGGTGAAGTATCGGGCATTGTTGACATGCCCGAACAAATCCATGTCGCTGTAACGCAGTGGAACCTCAAAATCGACGGTTGGACCGAGGGCTTCGAAGGGTGAATTCATCGGATTTTGAGGAGCTGAGTCAGACATTTGGTCGTTTTTGGACTAAGTGACAAAGGTGACCACCTTCTCAGAGCCCGCATTCACGTTGGTTTTCCGGGTTTATCCAATTCTTAACCGACTTTATTCACAAACTGCATAAAAACGTGCTGCACGTCCCGTGGGGCGCGGGATTTCGCATATACATTTGGATGGTTCACAACCCAAAAAAATAAACCATGAACAAATCCGAACTCCGCGATGCCATGGCCGAAGGCGCAGGCATCAGCAAGGCCGACGCAGGCCGCGCACTCGACTCTTTCATCGACGCAACCTCAAACGCCCTCAAGGGTGGTGAGCGTGTAGCCCTCGTTGGCTTTGGTTCTTTCTCTGTCACCCACCGGGAGGCACGCAAAGGCCGCAACCCACAGACTGGTAAGGAAATCACCATCGCAGCTAAGAACGTGGTGAAGTTCAAGCCAGGAGCTGAGCTGAACGAGAAGGTCAAGTAATATCCCTTCACGGCAACCGCCGAATATTCCCCGGCTTGTCATTGCGGCAAGCCGGGGTTTTTCATTCCACCCTCTCCATGCAAGACGACCGATACGCGCTGCTTTCTCCGTACCTCACCGAGGCGAGGCATGCTCGGTTTGCTGCCGTTTTGCAGGACAGGATGCATTGGGTGACCGCGGTCACTGAAGATCTGTACGATCCTCACAACATTTCTGCAGTGCTCAGAAGTTGCGATGGGTTTGGCCTTCAAACGGCTCACATCATTGAAGTCAACAATCCCTATCGCGTCTCCCCTGGCGTGGCCAAGGGAGCTGCAAAATGGCTGGACATAGAACGCCATCAGAACACTTCAGAGGCGCTCAGAGCACTGAAGTCTCGAGGCTTTGCCATTTGTTGCACCACGCCACATACAGACGATACCACACCCGAAAACCTTCCCATAGACCGCCCATTGGCGCTCGTCTTTGGTTCTGAGGGGCCCGGGATCTCGGATGAAGCCCGGGCTGAGGCCGATTATTTCGTGCGCATCCCCATGTTTGGATTCACCGAGAGCTACAACATCTCAGTAGCGGCAGCATTGACATTGCAATCCGTCACGCAGCGGGTCCGTGCCGCGTCGGATTTGCCTTGGCGTGTGCCTTCATCGGACCACCCCCGTATCCTTGGAGACTGGGCGTCCCGAACCGTAAAGGATGCAGATGGCCTGTTACAACGGCTGAGAAGTGGCATTGACCCTCATGCTCCTGGCGAGCAGACTCAGGAGCCCAGCCATTCATGAAAGCAGGCCTATCGACCAACTACAGCGCAATACTGAAGTTGGCACTCCCCGTATCTGCGGGGACGTTTACTCAATTCTTGGTGGTTCTCACCGACAATTTATTCTTGAGCCAAGTCTCCGATGCCGCGCTCAATGGTGCAGGCAATGCAGGCATCCTCTACATCACCTTGGCCATGGTCGGTCAAGGCTTATCCAGTTGCGGTCAAATTTTGATCGCCCGCCGAATGGGCGAAGGGCGCTCTGAACGGGCGCTGGTCCTGCTCCGAACGGGCCTGGTGGGCATGCTGGGCATCGGTTTAGTGCTGGTCGCCACAGTACAAGCCGGTCTTTACTTTGGTTTTTCTGAAGTCTTCCGGGATGGGATGACGGGACAGGTCTTCACCGAATTTATGTCCATCAGGAAATGGGGCTTCTTGCCGGGTTTTGTCATGCTCATGATCTACGCCTTCTACATGGGAACGGCCCGATCAAAAGTGCTCATGATCTCAATGATCACGGTGGGCTTGGTCAACATCATAGGGGACGCCTTGCTCATCAATGGGGTATGGTCTTTGGGTGCACGAGGCGCTGCTTGGGCGAGCTTGTTGGCCGAATCTGTAGGCGCCTCGGTGCTGCTGATTGCGGTCATCAGGAACAACCGCCGGGCTTTTTGGGAAAGGACCTTCTTGAACAAGGAAGAGGTCATGAACTGGGTCAATCTTGCCCTGCCTTTGGTGCTCCAGTTGACCTTGACGTTGGGTACATGGAGTATGTTTTTCTTCTTGGTAGAACAAGTGGGCGTACTGGAGTTGAAAGTCAGCCATGTGGCCCGCAATTACTTCATGCTTGCGTTTACCGTCGCTCAAGGCGTCAACCAAACCACGCGCACCTTTGTGAGCACCCTGCTTGGCGAGGCCAGAGGGTCTGAATTGCCCCATACCCTCAAACGCCTCTTCACGGTGAACCTGATTGGCATTGTGCTCCTGTCGCACGGACTCTTCATCTACCCTGAGTGGTTGGCCGCCCCATTTTTTAACGATGCAGAAGGCCTGGAAGCCGCCGGAAAAACCCTGCCTGTCATTTTCTTGGCGATGCTGATCTACAGTGGAAGTTCTGTGATGCTCAGTGCCATTCAAGGGAGTGGCCACACCCGAACAGCACTCGCCATCGAAGTTTCGGCCATCCTGGTCTATTCGGTTTGCGCTTTTTCTTTCACGCTCTGGTGGCCGCAGCCGGTATGGCGAATCTGGTGGGTTGAATTCTCCTATTTCTCTACCATGGGAGCAGGCTGTGCTTGGTTTTTGCTTCGAAGAGATTGGCGGTCTAAGCAGATTTAAGACCGTGCTGTTTTTTGGTCGCATACTCGTCCCGCCTACTACCTTTGCCGTCCTTCATGGAGCCCTCCCCCCTTCGCATCGTCTTCTTTGGCACGCCTGACTTTGCCGCTGCTTCACTGCGTGTGTTGGCCCAAGGGCGGCACCATGTCGTGGGCGTCGTGACCGCGCCCGACAAGCCTGCGGGCCGAGGACAGCGCCTCAACGCCTCTGCTGTAAAAACCGAGGCCTTGAAGCACGGACTTCCCTTGGCCCAACCCCTCAAACTCAGGGACTCTGATTTTCAAAACCTGCTTCAAAAGTGGAATGCTGACCTCTTTGCTGTGGTCGCTTTTCGCATGCTTCCAGAGTCGGTTTGGAGCTTACCCCGTTTGGGCACAGTCAATGTTCATGGAAGCCTACTCCCTGACTTTCGAGGAGCGGCCCCCATTCAACATGCTGTCGCAGCAGGTGAAACCCACACGGGAGTGACTTCGTTTTTCATCACCCGAGAAATCGATACAGGGTCAGTTCTGCTGCAGCGCGGTTGTCCCATTGGCCCGAAGGATACCTCAGGCGATGTATATGCCCGTTTGATGGAAGCCGGTGCAGGCTTATTGGAAGACACGCTTTCCGCGCTGGCTGAAGGTCAAATGGTGGGCATTCCACAGAACGACTTGATGAGTGGAGCAGAACGGCCAGCCCCCAAGCTCTTTCGCCAAGATGGCCGCATAGACTGGAGAAGGCCCCCTGCAGAAGTCGTGAATTTTATCCGTGGAATGCACCCGTTCCCCGGCGCTTGGACCACCTTGAACGGGGGAACTTTCAAGGTTCATGAGGGCGCTCTTGGATCCGCGCCCAATGACATCGGCCCACTGAAACCTGGTCAATGCCATACATCATCCGGTCAATGGTGGGTTGGCACAGCAGGTGCTCCTATTCTCATCGAACGCGCCCAACTTGCTGGCAAGCCTGCCATGTCCGCATCCGATATTTTGAGGGGATATCGCTACCCAACTGCTGACCTTGGCAACCAAGGTCATTGAAGCTCTAGGACCGGGGCAGGGCCTCTACAATCTCCATCATATGCAGGCTCACGAATAGGCCTCGTTGAGCAGGTCCAAAATGCGCGTTGCAGAGGTTACCACAGGGGTTCCAGGTCCAAAAATAGCCGTGACTCCCGCTCCGTAAAGCGCATCATAATCCTCTCTGGGAATCACCCCGCCCACCACCACCAGCATGTCCTCACGACCGGCTTTGGCCAAGGCGTCTACGAGGTCAGGAACCAGTGCCAAATGGCCTGCGGCCAAGGTGGATACTCCCACCACGTGAACGTCGCTTTCTACCGCTTGGCGGGCGACTTCCTCGGGTGTTTGAAACAAGGAGCCGAGGTCAACGTCAAAGCCAAGATCCGCAAAAGCACTGGCAATGACTTTGGCGCCGCGGTCGTGCCCATCCTGTCCCATTTTGGCGACGAGGATGCGGGGCTGACGGCCAACAAGGCCAGCAAAATGAGCGGCTTTTTTCACAGCTAGTTTGAATTCTTCTCGGGCACCGAGGTGCTTCCGGAAAATACCACGAACGGGCCGATTGACCGGAATATGTCGGTCAAAAACACGCTCAATCGCCTCCGAAATTTCTCCCAAGGTGCACCGCACACGTGCAGCATCCACTGCCAATTTTAAGAGGTTCTCCGTCCCTGAGGCCCCGGACTCCAGAGCGGACAGTGCCGATTGGACCGCAGGTTCATCTCGGCTGGCGCGCAGCGCTTTAAGCCGCGCCTTTTGCCCTGCCAAAACCGTATGGTGATCGACCTTCAGCACTTCCATGGATTCCGGAGCGCTGCCCGGAAACACATTGAGCCCCACAATTTTGTCGATGCCCGCGTCGATTTTGGACTGCTTTTCAGCTGCGGCTGTTTCTATGCCCCGCATCGGGAGCCCCTGCTCGATGGCCTCAGGCATGCCACCCGCTTTTTGCATCTCGCGTATGATGGCATCGGCCGCATCGACCAACTCGGCAGTGCGCAGGGCTACTGCTGAATCTCCGCCAAGTGGGTCCACCCAACGTGTGGTCCCCGCCTCTTGTTGAAGAATCAGTTGGGTGTTCCGCGCCACCTTTGCGGTATCGTCCGTGGGAAGTGCAATGGCCTCGTCCAAAGAATTGGTATGCAGGCTTTGTGTCCCTCCCCAAACTGCAGCCAACGCTTCTATGGCGGTCCGCCCGACGTTGTTCAAGGGGTCCTGTTCTGTCAACGTCCAGCCACTGGTTTGGCAATGGGTCCGCAGCATGGAAGAGCGCGGGTTGGTTGGATTGAAGTCGGCCATCCAACGGGCCCACAAAAGGCGCCCGGCCCGGAGTTTGGCCACCTCTGACATGACGTCCATACCGATGCCCCAAAAGAAGCTCAAACGCGGTGCAAAATCGTCGACGTTGAGCCCGGCCTCCACCCCTGCCTTGACATAGGCGAGACCGTTGGCGATGGTATAGGCCAGTTCCAACTCGGGAGTTGCTCCAGCTTCCTGCATGTGATAGCCGGAAATGCTGATGGAGTTGAATTTGGGCATGTTCTCCGCCGTATAGGCAAAAATGTCGCTGATGATGCGCATGCTCGGACCGGGAGGATAGATGAAGGTGTTGCGCACCATAAACTCCTTGAGGATGTCGTTTTGAATCGTTCCTGCAAGCGACTTGGAATCCACTCCCTGTTCTTCTGCCGCAGCGATGTAGAATGCCATGATGGGCAAAACGGCTCCATTCATGGTCATGGAGACCGACATGGTGTCCAATGGAATCCCGTCGAAGAGCAGTTTCATGTCTTCGATGCTGTCGATGGCGACGCCCGCCTTTCCCACATCTCCAGAAACGCGGGGGTGATCGCTGTCATACCCACGGTGGGTGGCCAAATCAAAGGCCACACTCAGTCCTTTCTGGCCTGCAGCCAGGTTCCTTCTGTAGAATGCATTGGAGGCCTCTGCAGTGCTGAACCCGGCGTATTGCCGAATGGTCCAAGGACGGCTGGTGTACATGCTCGCATAGGGACCGCGCAGATAGGGCGCTACGCCGGCACCGTGCCCTTCCCAGTGTAGTTCAGAGCCCGCATACTCCTGAGTTGGCGCAGCCGCCACCTGCTCGATGGACCATGCTTCAGGTCCAACTTCCATCACGGCCATGGGAGACTGCGTTCCCCAAAGGGCGACATAGGCATCTGCTCCTTGAAGCAAGGTCTCCGCGAGCGCATCGACCAAAGGCGAAACGACTGCGTCGCCATGCGCAAGGCCACTTTCCTCTCTCAATAGGTGCAGAATGTTCCGCCCCCATTTGTCCCCTTGGCCTGCAAGGTCTCCGGGCACATCTCCCGGGGTTGCCGATGAACCGGCATCGATGGCATCGGGAGCTGACATAGCTGCAGCCGTGGTACGAATCGCCTGCCGCACCAGATTTTCTCGGCCTTCGCCACGGCCAAAGCTTTGGTCTCCGCACACCAGTGTGATCCGAGGCCACTGCGCTTCTGGCCACGTGCGCAATAAGAGCCGCTTCAGGGCCTCCGCAGCCGCCAGGGCCAGCACGGGATCCTCGTCAAGCAGTAAGTCCAAAGAGACCCGCTCTAAGCCCCCCTCAAGAGCTGCAGCCAATCCTGCACACCTTTGAATCAACAATGCCAATGAGGCTGCTGTGCTCCAACTGCTGTTGGACAGCCGAGGGTCTGGCAATGTCAACGTTCTCAGCCTGACCTCTCCCTCAGAATGTTCATCAACACCAGCACAGTGGGTGTCCAAGGCATGCATTGCAGAGGCATCCCAACCGTTGAGCAACACACCACCTTGTAGCGGAAAGCAACCGGATTCCGCGATTTCGCGGGCCGATGCACCGCCCTCGAACTCGACCTCTACATAGGCCCGTTCCACTCCCTTGAGCCACTCTGAAGGACGGTGGCACCCCACCAGACGCAGCACTTCGGCGCCTCCTTCCAGAGCCGGCATCACCTCTTCTTGAGCCCTTACAGTGCTTCTAATTCTCCATGGAGTTTGTGGGCGCACTCGCACCGAAGACACGGGCCTGGCCGGGTGATAAACCGGCACTTCCAATTCTCCTTCCAACAGCGCGTTGAACGCTGGATTTTTCCCGCGGGACTGCGCTTGCACAGCCGCTGTCCAATCTTGCCACTGCCCTTTCAGTGGAAAAGCATCTTCCATGGGGCCAAGTTAACCGGCCCGCGCCCCTAATTTCCCGGTCTCAAGCGTGATTTTGAGTGAAACATGGAACCAAAAGCCACCGTCTCCCCCGCTGACTTTGCAGCATGTGACCTGCGGATAGGGACCATACTCAGCGCTGAACCCTTGGAGAATGCCCGCAAACCGGCCTATGTCTTGCGCATTGACTTTGGTCCCATGGGCATTCTCAAATCCACGGCGCAACTCGCCTTGGACTATTCAGAGCAGGAGCTTCAGGGCAAACAAGTGGTCGCAGTCGTGAATTTTCCGCCCAAGCAAGTGGGACCACATCAAAGCCGCTGTTTGGTCCTTGGCGCCGTTCAGGGCGCCAATGTGAGCCTGTTAGAATTGCCGCGAAGTGTCCCTGCAGGCACTCCTGTCTCGTAAGCCATGGCCATGTCCTCTTCGACCCCTCCCCACTTTAATGGCGCTGCCATCTTGCTCGATCGAGATGGTGTCATCAACCACGATCCAGGCGATTACACAAAAAGTCTGGCCGAGTTTCACATTCTGCCCACCGCCTTGGAAGCCATGAAAGCTTGGTATGACGCAGGCTTCAAATTGATCATCATCACGAACCAAGGTGGCATTGCAAAAGGGAAATACACCCACGATGCCGTGGCGGAAATCCACAGCCATTTGCGATTGGAAGCCGCATCCAAAGGCGCACCTATTGCCGACATCTTTTACAGTCCTCACCACCCCAACACCGGTCAGAGCCTCAGCAGAAAGCCTGGCTCGCTCATGGTGGAGCGGGCCATTGCGCGGCATGGCCTCGATCCTGAACGCTGCTGGATGTTCGGCGACAAGGCGCGAGATATCGATTGCGCATTGGGAGCTGGCGTGCCCAATGGTGTGCTGATCACCCCGAATGCATCTCTTTTGAATTGGAAGTCGGTTCCCCTGCTCAGTCAGCCTTAATTTTGCCGCGTGCAAAACCTCCTTTACAACGGCGAGTTCAGGTCCTTTGACGGGGCAAACGGGCCGGTAATCTCATTGGACAACCGCGGCTTTCTTTATGCCGATGGCATCTTTGAGACCATCCGTGTGATGAACGGTTTGCCCTTGTTTTTGGACAGCCATTTCGAGCGGATCCGGGAAGGCCTCAAAGCTCACCGCATCCACCCTCCTTTGGGCTTTACTCCAAATCAAATCAAACGGGACATCCTTCGACTCCTTGAAAAGGAAGAAATCACGGGCAGTGCCCGCATTCGCATGACGCTAAGCCGCAGGGGCGCGGGGTACTATTCTCCAGCCGAAAGCGGCCTGGACGTGGTGATGACCGCCGAGCCCATTGCCGTTGCCGACTACAGCCTCAATGAAAAAGGACTGTCTTTGGACATCTATCCAGAGATGAAGTGCACGCCAAACCACTTGACACGCTTCAAAAACCTGGCAGCAAACATCTACATCCAAAGCGGGTTGTGGGCCCAGGAGCAGAACCTGGATACTGCCCTGATTCAAAACGACCGCATGGGGCTCATTGAGAGCACATCTTCCAACCTCTTCCTTGTTTCCAACGGTGTGCTCTACACGCCAGGTCTGGATGGCGGGGCGACGGCGGGCATCATGCGGGCCGAAATCATCAACATTGCTTTGGAGTTTGGTATGAAGGTGTACGAATGCAACCTCACCCCCCAAAACATGCTCATTGCCGACGAGGTGTTTTTGACCAATGCGATCCAAGGACTGCAGTGGGTGGGCAGCTATCGGACCAAGCGGTACTTCAACGCCTCCATCCAGGAATTGGTCAGGGCGTTGAATGTGCGCGCAGCCGCGCAGGTTCAATCCTGAGCCGCACGGGGATCCAGAAGGCGGTAGGTCAAGTCTGCGAGGGCATTGACCATCACAAAAGTGAAGCTCACCAAGAGTACGCCCCCCATGACCACGGGTAAATCGTGTTGCTCCAGCGCTTCAAACAACAGGAATCCCAGTCCGCGCCAACCGAAGACGAATTCCACAAACACCGCTCCGGCCAGCAGTTGAGCCAGCCAACCGCTGGCTGCTGTGACCACTGGATTCAGGGCATTCCGCAACACATGATGTCGCATGACCTCATTTTCGGATGCACCAAAAGCGCGGGCAGTCTGCACATGAGGGGCCGACAGCACATCCAAGGCTGCGCCGCGCATCAATTGTGACAGCACAGCCAAAGGCCGCAACCCCAGAGTGATTGCTGGCAGAATCAAGTGGCGCAATGCCAAGGTTGTTTGGCCTTGGTCATCCAGGTCCCAAAGGCTTCCCGTAAGCGGCAACCCCGTCCATCCGCCCCACCGGACGGCAAAGACATAACCCAGCAGAATGGCCATGAAAAATGAAGGGGCACTCATGCCCAAGACGCTACCTCCCACGACAATGCGGTCAAACCACCCTCCGGGGTTTCGCGCTGCGACCAGCCCCATGGGCAGACCCACAACGATAGCGAAAATGAGTGCCGTTATAGCCAGCAGGCCCGTTGCAGGCAATGCCTGCATCAGCAGACTTCCAACCGATGCGGGACGCACATAACTCTGGCCCAAAGAAGGCCACCTTACCCCCCATCCACCGTCCTCAAGGGTTCCGAGCGGAGAAAGGGCCTGCACGGCGTGCACGTAGCGCACCCATGGGGTCTGGTCCAGACCAAAACGCGCCCTGAGATCCGCGATCACTTCGGGGTCAGCCTGTTGGCCTGCCAACTGGCGGGCAGGATCAGGAACTGAAGTAAAAATCAGAAACACCAGGGTGAAGCTGCCCCAAAGCACCAAAGCGCCCCGCGTCCATTTCTTCCAAATCCTGTGCCCTTTCATGTGGACTTAGTCAGCCCCTTGAAGATCGACAAACGACGCAGGAAAGTCACGCCAAGCCCATTTTTCGACCACGATGCCATCCTTGATCAATACCATGCCCGGATTGCTTCTCACGATGATTTTGAGCTCGGTAGGGTCGGTCGAATAAAAAGGATAATCCGCTCCATGTTCGGAACGGAATGCCAAGGCGTCTTCAGCTGTAGAGGGCGTCAAAGCCGCAGTGCGCCATCCTTGGGCTGATGCTGCTGCAAAGAGGGCATTGATCCTTTCTTGACCATGGGCTTGTGAACTTTCCAAGTCCTTCGAAATGTGGAGCAAAGTGTAGCCTTCGTCCAACAGATCACTGAGCTTACTGTTGCCTTCTGAGTCGGTAGCGTCGAGGTCAAAAATCAGCGGCTCATATCCGTCAGACACCTTGAATTCCCGGGCACCATCCCAATCGGCTTCGGGGTATGCCGCTTTGAACGCCTCGTCTTGCCAAAGTTTCCCTGCCATGTAGGCCGACTGAAGCACCACCGTATCGGCATCAGACTCAGGATTAAAGAAGCGGACCTCTTTGTCGTAGACAGGTGGATCGAGTCCCAATTCATCCGCAGAAGCCATGTTGCGTTGGATGTCCTCCCCGACGGCATAAGGACGGTAATCCTTCACGGGAAGGTGCCGCAACGTGTAGAGCTGGAATCCAAGTGCGACCAGCAGTACACCCGCCGCCATGGCCCATTCTTTGCCGCCTTTTTTCCAACGGCGACGCACGCCTTCTGCTGCAGCGAGCCCCAAGGCCAAAAACAGCGTTGGGAATCCCCACTCCAGCATGGTCTCGCCAAAAATCCAAGTGATGAGCAACGCCGTCGCATACATCCAGACCGAACGGTTGCGCTCATTCAATGTGAAGCCGCCCGTCCAAGCGCTCACGATGATGGGCAGGAGTAAAATCAACAACACAACATCCTTGATGAAACTCTCGTGGGGGGTCAGCGGAATGGCATTGCCAAAGCAGCCGCAACTCAATACACACTGATTGGGAATGATGACTTCTAGTCCATTTTCGATGATGGTCTTGCTGCCAAAAGGATCACAATGATCTGTGTACCAGGTCAACCAAGTAAAGAAGAGCATCAGGACCAAGGTCAATGCAGTGGTCAACCGCGGCAGCGCGCCCACCAGCAATGCGACACCGAGCAAGACCTCACCGATGGAGGCCAACATGCCCAATTCAAGGGCGTACGGTGTCCAGGCCTCGAGGTTCAATGCGCCAGGCTCGAAATACTCTTCGAGCTTATACATGAAGCCCATGGCATCGTTGATTTTGATGAGTCCAGAGACGACGAAGAGGGCGCCCACGAGCACGCGGCAGAAGTTGGCGACCGATAAAAGGATGTTGCGCATAGCGGTTCTTTTCCGAAGTACAAGTTCGCCTCCGATTGCGGCGACATGAACGGCGTTAACCCGCGATTAACACGAAGCCCCGTGGATTACGCAGATTCCAGGTGAATGAGCGCAAAAAGGGCGTAGTTGGCCATGTCCATATAGCCGGCATCTACCCCTTCGCTCACTTTAGCCCCGCCTTCAAGATCTTCGAGCTGCTTGATCCTTAGCAACTTCATCAGGATCAAGTCCGTCAGACTCGATACCCGCATGTCCCGCCAAGCCTCACCATAATCGTGGTTCTTCCGCGTCATTAAATCCCGCGTTTGCGAGAGGGCTCCATCATACAGTCCCGTGGCTTCATCCGCAGGCAACTCCATGGGGCTGTCCTCCGACAATTCCAGTTGAATGAGCGCCATCATGCAGTAATTCACAATGCCCACGAACTCCGGCCGAATTCCTTCCTCCACCTGCTGTGTCCCTCCTTCTTGCAGGGTGCGAATTCGATGTGCCTTAATGAACAGCTGGTCGGTCAAAGAAGCCGGCCTCAATACCCGCCATGCTGTTCCATAGTCGTGCATCTTGTCCAGGAAAAGGGCGCGACAAGCGGCCACCTGGCCATCATACTGGATCAGCGTGCGTCCCAAATCGCTTGCAGAATCGGAGTTCGTTGGATGGCTGCTCATAGAGTTGGCAATTTGGCGCGCAAATGGCAGCATCCTTCATTTAACCACCGGCCATCCCCCACCATTTTCCCACAGTGGGCGCTTCCATTTTTAACCCCCGGCCTTCCTTTGCATCTTTCCCCCTGCAACCATGGCCAACAGTTCACCCCCTGCGCCCTTTCAATTGAAGGGCCGGACCCTTGACTTTAGCGTTCCCCGGATCATGGGGGTGATCAATGCCACCCCGGACTCCTTTTTTGGAGCAAGCCGGGTTGCACAGGCCAAACAGGCCGCGGCAACGGCCGTGCGCATGGTAGAAGATGGCGCAGACATCTTGGACATCGGCGGCCAAAGTTCGCGCCCTGGTGCCGAAGCAGTTGGGGCCCACGCAGAATGTGACAGGGTGTTGCCCGTGATCGAGGAAATCCGCTCTGTATTGCCCGACCACCCAATCAGTGTGGATACATATCACGCCCATGTCGCCCTGAAAGCCCTCGAAACTGGCGCTGACATCGTCAATGACATTGGTGCTGCCCTGTTGGACCCCCACATGGAAGACCTGGTGGCGGAACGGAATGTCCCTTACATCCTGATGCACATGCAGGGCACGCCCGACACCATGCAAAACGCCCCCACCTACACGCGTGTGGTGGAAGAAGTGGCCGCCTTTCTCACAGAGCGCCTTTTGGCATTGAGGAGCAAAGGAGCTCAGCAACTCGGCGTGGACCCCGGGTTTGGATTTGGAAAAAGTGTTGACCACAATTATCAACTGCTGGACGGCCTGGGTCAACTGGGGTCACTCGGCGTTCCTATACTGGCTGGAGTGAGCCGCAAATCCATGATCTACAAGGTATTGGACTCATCACCTGAGCGCGCTTTAAACGGAACCTCCGTTCTCCATGCTTGGGCGTTGGACCGCGGCGCTCATATCCTGAGGGTACATGATGTGGCAGAAGCCGCAGAATGCGTGAAATTGCACCGCGCAATGAAGATGTCCAGATTGCATTCCACCAATGATTGAGCAGCCCGCACTGTATTTGGGCCCTTGGCAGGTCTTGGACATCCTCGCCGTTGCGGCGATTTTGTACCAGCTGTACCGCTTGACAAGGGGGACCGCTGCCATTCGGATCTTTTTGGGCATCCTCGCCATCTACTTGGTGTACCAGATTGTGGACGCGCTTCAAATGCGCATGTTGGCTGAAGTATTGGGGCAGTTCATTGGCGTAGGTGTGATCGCCTTGCTGATCGTATTTCAACAGGAGTTGAGACAATTCCTGTTGCTCATTGGCAACCGACACTTGCTTGCCGGAGCGCCGCCTTGGGTTCAAAACCTCTTTGGGAGGAACCATGTCCAAACGGACCGCGATGAGACATGGGAGGCACTTCGAGATGGATTGGAAGAATGCAGAAAGCGGGGGCTGGGTGCATTGTTGGTCTTGAAGCGTGATGCTGACCCCAGTCCTGTGGTGGCTGGCATGCGGCCCTTGGACGCCAAGCTGTCCTCAGGCCTGATTGTGGCGCTCTTCGAAAAGGCCAGCCCTTTGCATGACGGGGCTGCTTGTTTGGAACGGGATCGGATCACTTGGGCCGGAGGCATTCTCCCGGTCACCGGTCGAATCGACCTTCCGCCTCAATATGGAACCCGCCACCGTGCTGCACTCGGCATCAGCGAACAGACCGATGCGGTGGCCCTTGTTTTGAGCGAGGAAACGGGAACGTATTCCTTGGCCAAGGAAGGCAAGATCACCTCTCGAATGGATGGGTCAGTGCTGGTGGACAGGTTGCGTGAGGCCATGGCCTCTGCCTGAGAAATCCGCGTTATTTCACCACGAACCGCGCCTGAGCGCCATTCGTGCTCCTCACCACATAGACACCGGGAGCCCAATCGGACACTGCCCAAGTCATGGTGCCTCCAGGCAAGGCCAGCCACTCCGTTTTCAGTCGGCCCATGGCATCGAAAACAGAGAGCGTTTGCATGTCAAACCCGTCGCAGGTCATTTGGACCACGCCATTCCCCATTCTCAAATCCAACGACAATGATGCCTCGTGCACTGCAGAAAGCGGTTCCGATGGCGCCACAATGAAGAGGTGGCTTTGGGTGCTGATGGCAATGTTGCCACTTTCGAAATAGGGATAGACGTTCCAGGCCCCTCCGCTGGTGCCCGTCTGGTTGCTAAATGGATTGGTATCAAAAAATGCCACCTGCTCGAATTCCAGCGCTTCTGGGTTGATGATGTCCCACACCTGTATTCCTGCGTAGTAGTTGGCCTGATACGCCAATCCCTGGTGCGTGTAAAGGTTGTGGTCGGTGACCGATAAGGGGCCCTCATAAAAACCCAGGACCTCTGGATTGTCTAAATCCTGAACGTTCAGCACCCATGTGCGCGTGAATTCAGCCTGTCCCGAACCCTCATCCATTTCATCGTTGACCAGGACAAACCTTTGGTCTTCGGTCAACCACCCTTGGTGCGTGTAGACCCAGTTCTCATTGGCGATGGATGCAATCGTTTGACAATCGGTTTTGTCTGCGACATCCACAATATGAAAGCCACTGAAACCACTGAACGCAAATGCAATTTCCTTGCCCACGTGGTCGGGATCAGGGCCGTTGTAGACTACAACCTGTGCGTCGTGGATGTACGCTTCCTCCCAAGCCCCCGCCAAGGTGGGATTGCTGGGGTTGGACACGTCAACAATGTGCAAGCCTCCATTGAAAGTGCTCGTTCCGATGCCGTACACATAATTTGTTTCAGGGTTCGCCGCAATGTTGTGGGCGCCACCAAATCCAGTATACCACGATAGCAAAGGGACATTGGACATGGGCTCCATGGTCAGTACTTGCTCCAAGTCAATGGCCTGCATGCCATGTTCTCCGGCCTCACTCACGATGTAGGCGACATCGCCAATCACCTTGATGTCCCTCCACAGGCTGGGCACAGAAGCTGTGGGCACATTCCCCACCATTACTGGATTGACAGGATCCGTGATCTCCACGATAGAAGTGCCATCGCTCCGTCCAAACAAAACGAACTCCCTTCCTTCGCGGGTCCACCCCCAACAGTCGTTGCCGTTGCCTGGAGGTACCCCGCCCAATTCTTCGAACGAACGAACGCTCATCAGGTCCATTCCATCGCAAGGGTACTCCCCTGCCAGCCCATCTTCACACGGAACTTGGGCTGAGACCGATACCGCTTGAACCCCAATAAAAACAGCCCAAAACAGGCGCATGACACTCCGCATATTACCAGTCTGCGGCGCGCTGCTCAAGTTCAGGAAGGGTGACGTATTCATCGTGGTTGAGATCTTGTAGTGTATGACGCAGACGGTCCAGAAAGCGTTGCTTGAGCACCACATTGCCATTGGGCAGATACCCAATGACCAATTGTCTGGCACGAATGCTCTCCTGCAGCGCTTGAACTGACGACTCCAAAGTCCCCAGGTCTTCCTCTTGTTCCAGCGATAAAACAGCGTCAATCAATGCCAGCTTGCGCGCGGCGAAAGCCCCTTCTTTATCTGGTGAATTGTCCGCTCCCATCAATTTTCGAGGGGCAAGAAGTTGTACTGATCGTCGTATCCAAGCATTTGCTCAGTGAAATCCTCAGGGTAGGTCAATTTGACATCCACAATCTCCCCTGCTTCGTTGGTCACCGCTTCCAATTGCGGGTTGATGAAGCCGCCATATGGTGCGATGCCTAAAGCCTCAGAGCGCGTCAGCACTTCTTGGTGAATGGCCGGGTCGACCTTGACACCGTATCCTTCGACCAACGCCTTGGCTGCTTCATAATCCCCTTGTGACTTGATGCGCTGAACTTCGCGGAGAAGCTCTCCGAACAAGGCCCGCACTCGGTCGTAATCCTCGATGTTGTAATAGGTTTTGCCATCCCTATTGATCTCACGGATACTGTTGTCTGCTGCAGCCTGCTCTACCACCCAATGGCTCACCCAAGCGCGGTTCCTCATGTGGGCTTCCTCGATGTTCTCACCCAGCTCCAAACGGCGCAACTGCATCAACATGCCATTGCGGATGTAGCTGTCATATTCGCAACGGCCAGTCTCCAAGTTTTTGACCAATTCCAACTCGATGAGCTTCTCGTCGAGCATGAAATACAAGGCCACCAAGTCGGCACGTCCTTCCTCCATGGTGCTGGCATATTCTTTGAGCGTGCTGGCAGGCTCTTCGACTCCCGGTTCAAGCTGTCCGCTCGCGTGGCCAATGACTTCGTGAAATGCGGTATGGATCTTGCCTGCCAAACTTCCGTGAGCGCCCGCGCGGGCCTTTTCTACATCATCAAAAGCAAATTCGTCCGTGATTCCGGAACCTCCTGCCTTGTCGTACGCATCGATGATGTTGCCCAAGCTGACGCTCTTTGAACCATGCATGGTGCGAATCCAGTTCGCGTTGGGCAAATTGACACCAATCGGGGTGCTGGGAGAAGCATCCCCGGCTTCTCCAACCACGTTCACCACGTTGTACGTGATGCCCACGACCTTGCTCTTCTTGTGTGCGTCCATGAACGGCATGTGGTCTTCGAACCACTGCGCATTGTCCATCATGACAGCCATTCGCTCAGACGCTTCGAAGTCCTTGATTTGAACCACCGTCTCATAGCTTCCGGTAAAGCCGAGTGGGTCGTTGTAGACTTCCACAAAGCCATTGATGTAATCGATGTCCCCTTCGGTGTCGCGCACCCAGTTGATGTTATACAGGCTCCATTTTTCCAAATCGCCTGTGCGGTAGTAGTCCACCAAGTGACGCAAAGCCGCACCTTGCTTGTCGTTCTCTGCGTACTTCTGGGCTTCCTTCAACCAGTAGCAGACTTTCTCCAAGGCCTCACCGTAGAGCCCTCCCACTTTGTACACATCCTCTACCACATTGCCATCGGCATCTTTGATCAGGCGGCTGTTTAAGCCTTTTTCCACGGGCTTGTTGCGGTCCACAGCGTAGTTGGCAAAGAAGGCCTGGGCCTCTTCGGTGCTCACGTCAGGGGCGTAGAAATTGATGGCACTGGATTCCACCAAGCCTTTGGTAGCATCGAGCTCAACCTTCTTGGACTCGCGGCTTGGATCGTACAGCATGTCCAGCACTTCAGCATGGCCTTCCCCATCGGCTAAACCGCTGTTCTCTAGAACGAATTCAAAGTAAGCCCGGCTGCATTCCGGCATCAACTTGGCATTCGAATAGTGGTGGTGAATGCCATTTGAGAACCACACCCGCTTGGCAAAAGTGTGGAACCGCTGCCAGCCCTTTGTGGACCGATCTCCCGCAAAATTGCGGTGTGCTTCGTCCAGCATGTGACGGACGCGCAGGTTGTATCGGTTGTTCTGGTCATACATGATATCACGACCGCTCAATCCCGCTTGCGTCAGGCAATAGGCCAGTTTGCGCTGGTCATCTGACAGTTTATTCCACCCTCCTACTTGGTAGCGAATCAGCTTGAGATCAGCGAATTGCTCGGTCTGCCAGACAAAACCATTGGCATCTGGCTCTCCGGCCATCTTGTCGATTGTTTCTGCAGCCATGCCGTCTTCACCGAGGTCCGGTGAGGGTTCTCCACACCCCATCATCAGAAGGGCTGGGATGAATAACGCCAGAAATTTGGTGGAGAATCCACCGGTGTTGTGGGAATTGTTGTGCATCGCTCTTGGCTTGATGCGCGAAAATTAGGCAATCTTGCACGCTGTTGGGGGAAACCTATCAATCTCCCTACTGATTGTCAACGATACGCCCGCTTTGAAGCGCACTACCCGGCTCCTTCTTCGCTCTTTTTTGGGCCCCTTCATCATCACTTTCCTGGTGGCGCTGTTCTTTTTGGACATGCAGTTCCTCTGGGTATATGCCGATGAGCTGATTGGCAAGGGGCTGGCCATTCATGTGGTGCTCGAATTGCTGCTGTACGCTTCTGCACGATTGGTCAACCTGGCGCTGCCGCTGGCCATCTTGATGAGCAGCATCATGACGCTGGGGGCCATGGCGGAACACCAAGAATTGACCGCACTCAAGTCTTCGGGCATGCGTTTGGGGCGCATCCTCAGGCCGCTCCTGATCTCCATGATGTTTGTGGCCGGAGGCGCCTTGGTCTTTGCCAACTATGCCTGGCCCGTTGCGAACCTCAAGTTTCGCACCCTGTTGTACAGCGTTACCCGCAAAAAACCTACGCTCAATCTTGAAGACGGGGTGTTTTATAATGGCATTGACGGTTATGCCATTCGGGCCGCCAAGGTGGACCAAGAAACCGGCGGTCTGCAAGACGTCTTGATTCACCACCACGGCGGGACCCGGGAGGGCGCAGGACTCGTCATCAAGGCGCAAAGTGGAACCATGCGCACCTCTCCAACCGGGCGGTTCTTGATACTCGACCTCGCCAAAGGCTCAAGCCATGAGGAAAGACAGGAGCCTGGGGTGCGGCAACGGGACCGGACCTACCCCCACCTGAAAACCCTATTTGATACCCAACGGATTCGCATCGATTTGAGCAGCCTTGACTTTGCAAAAGCCGATGAAGCCTTGTTCAAACGCGCCTATGAAATGATGAGCTTGGGCCAATTGGAGGCGGCCATTGACTCATTGGAGAAGGAACGCGCCCAGATGGCCATCGCCTTGCAAGATTTTGGCCAGCGAAGTATGAACAAACCTGTTCATTCCGATAAACCCATTTTTGGTGTGGACACCTCTACCGTGCATACGGATTGGCTGACACGGCTTGGACCGGCCGCAGAACGCAGGGTGCACGATGCCGCCTCCGACATGCTGCGCAATGCCATTCAAACCGCTGAAAACCAAAGCAGCGAACGGATGTCAAAGCGAACCTTATCTGACCGACATGCCATCGAATGGCACCGCAAGCTCTTTTTGGCTTCGGCATGTATCCTGCTCTTTTTGATCGGCGCTCCACTCGGCGCCATCATTCGTAAAGGAGGCTTGGGGCTGCCTACCGTTTTGGCGATCCTGTTGTTTGTGCTCTACTACATCATCACGATCATGGGGGAACGGATGGTGCGCTCTGGAACGTTGACGCCTGCTTGGGGCATGTGGTTGGGCACCATCTTCATGATTCCTGCTGCGATCATGCTCAATTTGAGGGCTGCCCGTGAAATTTCTTGGCGCCCATTCGCCCGCTTGCGCAGCAGCCGATAACTTCACGGTCGATGCGCATTCTCCAGATTTGCCACAAACCTCCCCGCCCTGCAGTTGATGGTGGCTGTTTGGCCATGAATGCGATCACAAATGGACTCCTGAACAATGGGGCTCAAGTGAAATTGTTGAGTGCATTCACACGGAAGCACCCGCTGGATTTGGAGTCTATAGACTCGGGCTATTTAGAGCAAGTCGACCTCGAGGGTGTCCCGTTAGAAACGGACTTGGATGTCCGGGCAGCGTACATCGCATTGCTCAACGGAGAATCGTACAATATTTCTCGGTTCTACAGCCACCAGTTCGCCATGGTGCTGAAGCGCATTCTCTCTCGCGAACGCTTCGATGTGGTGCACCTCGAAAGCCTGTATACCACACCATACATCGATGTCATCCGAATGCACGCGCCTACAGCGCTCATTTCGCTTCGGAGTCACAACCACGAATTTCAGATTTGGGAGCAGCGTTGGAAGGCGGCACAAAACTTCTTTTATCGCCTCGCGCTGCGGCACATGACCAATGTGCTCGAACGCTACGAGAAAATGGTGTTAGACAAGGTGGACACCATCGTAGCCATCAGTTCAGAGGAGGGAAATGGCTACCGCAACTGGGGTTTTTCTGGCCCAATACACGTCGCTGGATTTGGCATAAAGGCGCCCGAAAAGGTCAAAAATGCCCCTCCTCCAATGCCCACATCAAACCCTCGAAAGGGGGTCAAGATGTTCCACCTGGGCGCCATGGATTGGGGCCCCAACAAAGAGGGAGTCAGCTGGTTCTTGAGAGAAGTTTGGCCACAAGTGCTGCAAGCGCATCCCCATTCCGAATTTCACCTCGCCGGTAAAGGGTTGGACCCCCAAAAGTGGATAGACGTTCCTGGCCTCTTCAATCACGGAGAAGTGGAAAACGCCGGGACTTTTGCTGAGCAGCATGATCTATTGGTGGTTCCCTTGCTCAGAGGCGCTGGAATTCGCGTCAAAATTGTGGAGGCCTTTAGCCGAGGCATTCCAGTGGCCTCGACAACCATGGGCATTCAGGGGCTTGAAATCACAGACAAGGACTGCTTGGTCCAAAGTGAACCCGAAAATTTAGCCCAAGCCATCATTGACTTGCTCAATGACTCCAGCCGGCTCAAAGGACTTTCTGAAGCGGGAGTGAAAGTGGCCACCACGTCATTTGACCAAGACAAAATCGGCGCGGAATTGCTTGAATTTTATGGTCAACATGTCCGCATCTGACCGAAAGCCTCGTTTGGCGGTGCTGACTCCGCGTTTTCCGCTGCCGCTCAACAAGGGTGACCGGCTCCGGATTTTTCACCAACTGGAGGTGCTGCACCAGCATTTCGAAGTGGACCTGCATTGTTTGACTTTCCGTCAGATTCCCTCTGAGGACCTCAAGGCCATCAAAGGAAGGTGTTCAAAGGTCACGGTGCACAAGCTGAAATGGTGGAAAGCCGCCGTTCGACTGGGGTGGTCTGTATTTTCTCGGCGCCCCTTCCAGGTGCTGCTCTTCACAGAGCGGCGTCTGATCCGTTCCATTCGTCAGCACATCCTCAGGGGACAACCTGATGTTCTTTTGGCCCAAATGGTGAGGACGGCTGAGTATGTCAAAGACCTCGATGCTGTTCCGCATGTTTTGGACATCATGGACACGCTGCACGCCGGTGCTGAGCGAGAGGCTGAGCGCGCACCCTGGTGGAAGAAACCCCTGCTCAGAGAGGAAGGCCGACGCCTGCTGCGTTATGAGCATCGCATGCCGCAATATTTCGATGCCTGCACCATCATTTCGGAGCAGGATCGGCAACTCTTACCCCACCCTGACAAGACGTGTGTCACCGTGGTGCCCAATGGCGTGGATACTCAGTTTTTTTCGCCAAAGGCCATACCTCCAGTGCTTACTGGCGCCAATCACGCCCATTATGACGTGTCGTTTTGTGGCAACCTGGGGTATGCACCAAATGTGGTCGCTGCCCGTTTTTTAGCCCAGGATGTGGCCCCTGCTTTTGAGCGCATCATGGGACGCCCACTGAGATTGCTTGTCTGCGGAGCCCAACCGACAGCGGCTGTCAAATCTCTTTCATCTCAACACGTAGATGTGATCGGCGATGTGGAAGATATCCGTTCGGCCTATCTCGCAGCGCCCATTTTTGCGGCGCCGATGTTGGTCAACACAGGCCTTCAGAACAAACTCTTAGAAGCCATGGCACTGGAACGTGCTTGCCTGACCACTTCCCGAGCCTTGGGTGCACTGGGGTGCGATGTCGGTGATGCTGTAGCCACGGCCAATGATGCCGATGCTTTTGCGACCCAGATCGCCTCCCTTTCCCAAGATGAAGAACGCCGTCGGCTCATGGGCCGTAAAGCCCACGAACTGGTTCAGAAGAAGTTTACTTGGCAAGCTGCATCCCACCCCTTGGTAGCTTTGTTGCAGAATCAGGCCCGCTCCATTCGTTGAAAGGGGCCGAGATGAACTTATTTTTACCAGATGCAGAAGGCCATTCCAGTATTGAATGCCAAAGGATTTCTCGACGGGAACGAAGAAGCCCAGTCCAGTTTCCCTTTGGAGTTGAGGTCCGCTTTTGAGACCTATGGATTTGTTACACTCGAGGGCCACGGACTCGATGACGCCCACATCAAAGCGGCCTATCAAGGCGCCGAGCGGTTCTTTGGGCTTTCCGAAGAGGAGAAGAGGGCTGCCAGTATTGCTGGAGTAGGCGGGAATTTTGGATATACGCCTTTCGGTCAAGAGCACGCCAAGGACGATGCCCGCGCTGACCTTAAAGAGTTCTACCATTTTGCGCAAACCAAGTACGAGCAACCTGAATGTCCAGCCGTTCCTGAGTTCATCTCTGATAGCCGGTCCTTGTACACCAATCTGGAAAGCCTTGCTGCCCGGCTCCTTGAAGCTGTGGCCCTGTCGCTTGATTTGGACCGGCATTATTTCGCCGATTTCGTCAAAGGCGGAAACAGCATTTTGCGTGTGCTGCACTATCCTCCAGCTCCAGATGCACCTGCCGATGCTCCAAGGGCGGGAAGCCATGAAGACATCAATCTGATCACTTTGCTCGTAGGCAGCTCTGCGGACGGACTCGAAGTGCTCGACAAGGAAGGCGACTGGATTCCTGTTCGCGCCCACGCCCAGAACCTCACGGTCAACGTCGGCGATATGCTGCAGAACCTCACCGGTGGCATCCTCCGGTCCACAACCCACCGTGTTGTGTTGCCAGCCGGACCGCAGCGGAGTCAGTCGCGCTACAGCCTTCCCTTTTTCCTGCACCCAGTAGGACCTATGCCATTGGGGCCCATTATGGGAGACAGCAACGCCTATCCCGTTTGGACTGCAGCTGAATTTCTTGACCACCGACTGCGGGAGATTGGCCTGAAATAGGGAACGCGACTCCTGGTCATCATCTGGCCATCTTTTGAGTGCCTATTCAGAAAGGAATGGGGTCTTGGATCCACCGATATGGCCCATAGGTTTTCTTAAGACTTTTGGGATGCCATTTTGTGTGGTTTAGGGGTTAATTGGATACATCCAATCCATACTTCCCCTATGAAAAACAGGTTGCTGACCACCTTTTCACTTTCTCTTTTTTCCGCCATTCTCGGAGGCGTCATCGCCCTCCAATTTGGACCAGCCTCCGCACCGCCCTTCCCCGCAGAGTCCCCGGCTCCTGTGGTCTTGACACACGGCTCACCGGCATTGACACAGCCCAAGGCTGTTGTGACGCCCTCTGCATTTTCCGAGAGCGCCAGTTTGCTGCCCGACTTCAGAACGGCAGCAGGTCAAGCTTTGGATGCCGTCGTCCATGTGCGGACCTCAAAAACGGTAACGCCCTCCTACGGTTGGTACGACTGGTCGGGCATGTTTCAACGCCCCGCCCCCCGCATGATGCCCTCGGGATCGGGAAGTGGCGTGATCCTCTCCGAGGAAGGCTTCATCGTGACCAACCACCACGTCATCGAGGGCGCAGACCGAATTGAGATCGGCCTGAATGACAACCGGAATTTTACAGCGCGGCTCGTGGGATCAGACCCCACAACGGACATCGCCGTGCTTCAAATTGAAGCCTCCGACCTCAAGGCTTTGGAATGGGGAGACAGCGACGCGGTTCAAGTGGGAGATTGGGTGCTGGCAGTGGGCAACCCCTTTGATCTGACCAGCACAGTAACCGCTGGAATAGTCTCGGCCAAAGCCCGCGACATCCAACTGCTCCAACCAGACTTTGACCGGTCTCTTTTTCCAGTGGAGAGCTTTATCCAAACGGATGCAGCTGTGAACCCCGGAAACAGTGGAGGAGCCCTGGTCAGTGACCGCGGTGACCTCATTGGCATCAATACTGCCATCGCTTCTCGAACGGGCAGTTATGCGGGTTATGCCTTTGCGATCCCGGCCAGCCTTGCAAAAAAAGTTGCGGGTGATCTGATTGAATTTGGGGCGGTCCAGCGGGCCTTCTTGGGCATCAATATCCAACCGGTCACGGAAGAATTGGCCCAGCGATTGAGCCTGCCCGCCGTTTCGGGAGTGCTCGTTGCCGGCGTGACCGAAGAGAGTGGAGCCCTCGCTGCCGGTATGCAACCAGGCGACGTGATCCTTTCCGTAGCGGGGACCCCCACCCCCACTTTGCCCGAATTGCTGGAGCGGGTCAGTCGTTTCAGACCCGGTCAGTCTGCCACAGTCGAAGTCTGGAGGGAACAGAGTGTACAGGTGCTTCAGGTTGAACTGGGCTCTAGAGATGGTGGACTCCCCTTGAATTCATTGCCAGATGATCCTGAAATAGATGGTGCACGCCCGCCGTCGCCTTGAACGGCTTGCAAGGCCAACATTGTCCCTTAACTTATCGTGCATGGCGCAGCGCTCGTATTCCTTGCCCTTTTTTCCTCTCGGGGTCTTCTTGTTGCCCGGAGAGCGCACCGGGCTGCACATCTTTGAACCGCGCTACAAACAGTTGATCGAAGAACTCGAACAGGCCCTCAACAGTGGTCTGGAAGGGTCAAACCGATTTGGGATTCCATTCCATTACGAAGACATGACGGCTTCGACAGGCAGTTTGGCCCGACTGGTCGAGGTCAAGAAGGTGCACCCAGCAGGTAGAAAGGACATTGTGGTGGAGTGCGTAGGACACTTTGAAACCCAGCGTTTCCAAGAAAAAATGGAAGCCAAACTGTATCCCGGTGGAAGTGTTGTGGACCGGGATATGCAATTGGACGCACCACTCACTCCTGAACAACGAAGCAGGATCAGCGAAATCAAGGCCCTTCTTCAGGACAGCAAAGACATCGATGTGAACCGGTTGTCTGACCACACGATCGAAGATTTAACGCAATGGCTGGGCCTCCCTCCTGCCCATAAACACCGCCTGCTGGTTTTGAAAGGCGCCCAACGCGCATCTTTTCTGGACGGAGTGCTGCGTTGGACCAAGCTTGTTTTGCAGCAAGAAGTACATATCCACAAGGGATTCTTCCCGAATTAAGCGCCTCCCAAAAATCTGAGCGGCTTGGGTCGGGCTATCTTTGGACCCATTGTCAACTCCCATGAAATCTAAGACCAACAGTGCTTTTCTTTTTGTTGCAGGAAGCCTGACCACTGCGTTAATGTCCCTCTGTCTGGTTGGATGTGACGCCATATCGAACGGTTCAGGATCAAACAGTGGTGCCGCCTATGGGGATTACCAGGATCCACTGCATCCAGAATACATGGCCACCCCTACCGAGGTGCACTTTCCCGACAGTGCCTTGGTCTACTTGAGCGAAGCCGATTATGCCGCGTTCAAAAAAGACCTATTTGGGTTTATGGATTCCAATAACGAAGCGCGCTACACCGAGCATTTTAAGGACTACTACATCCCCGAGACCTTTGGGACAGACTCGATTTTTGACCTGTATGTCCGCATGTGGGGCCAATGGGACAGCATCGGCGTCTCTACCCGTTTTGACCATTGGACTTTGCTCTATTCGTCCCCGTTTTTTGAAGGGGAGATTTATGACGTGGCGCTGGCCGAAGTCAAATTGCGTCACCACATGGTGTTTCAAAAGAGATGGACAGGGAACTACAAGAACTTTGGGCGCACCCTGAGCGAGCGCTATCCTGGCGCGAGCATCACTTACATGGACACCACTTATCTGGATACAGAGGGTGATACCATCTACAAAAGGCACATCACAGCGGAAGCCCAGCGTTCGCTATATGCCGCACGCGCCTCATCCTCGGATACGACGCGCGAAGGCGGGATTCGCTGGCTCAACGAAGGTTGGCAGTCCGTGCCTTCTGTAGCCAACATCATGGACTCATCGGCTGTAACGAGCGCATGGAAGCACCGTGATGAGTTCGGCTATATCGCTACCCTGAGAGCAGACTCTACTGCGCAAGAATGAGGCGCACATCCTGTTGCCTATTGCGCGCTCAATGACTCCAACCCTACTGGCCCCGTATGCCGGAAATTGAAATCAACATATCCAATGAATGGGGCCGCCTTGAAGCTGTGGTGGTAGGACATGGAAGAAGCATGGGGCCTCCGCCCACGTTGGCCTCTGCCTATGATCCAACTTCTAAAGTTCACTTGGCCAACGGTTCTTTCCCTCAACAATCAGAAGTGGCCAGCCAATTAGATGGACTTGCTGAACTGTTGGATGGAGAAGGCATTGAGGTGCTGCGCCCTTTGGACCTTCCCGACCTCGAACAGGTCTTTGCACGAGACGTTGGACTCGTGATCGACAGCACTTTTGTGCGCTCACGTACAATTGACGCACGGCGCGGGGAATGGGATGGGGTCGCGCCCATCTTGGGGAACACCCCTTGGATGGCGATTCCAGACGACGTGCACATGGAAGGCGGTGATGTGGTGGTGCTCGACGACGCCCTCTTTGTGGGGGTCACCCGAAGGCCCGATTGGCAAGGACTGCAAACGACGCGCACATTGCCCTCTGCATTGGCGTTTTTGGCATCCACTTTCCCTCACCGTGAAGTGGTCGGATTGGAATTGCACAAAGACGACAATGACCCCCTCAAGTGCGCCCTCCACTTGGATTGTGCTTACATGCCTTTAGGCAGTGGTCATGCGATTTTATGTCCTGAAGCTTTTGTTCAAGAAGAGCAACTGAATCTATTGAGGAAGAGGCACTCATCATGTATTGAAGTGTCATTGAAAGAGGCGGCATTGCTGCAAACCAACCTCTTGCATACGGATCCTGACACCTTGGTGATCGACCCCAGTTTTGTTCGATTGAGCGAAGCCCTGAAGGACAAAGGGTACCATTTGATTCCCTGTCCACTCGACAAAGTGGGCCGGATGGGAGGACTGTTTAGATGTTCCACACTTCCGCTTCGCCGTTCCTGAAGCCCATTCAACATGCATACTGAAGATTCACACCCTGTCCAATCCACGAATCTCCTGATGATGATTCGCCCTTCGGCCTTTCGCATGAACGAGGAGACTGCGGTCAACAACGCGTACCAAAGTGAGGCACCTAACCTGAGCGATGCTGTTGAGCGGGCTCAAGAGGAATTTGATGGCGTTGTCACCGTGTTGCGCCAACATGGTGTCAAGGTGGCGGTCTATGACAGCGACCCTGAAGCCGACACTCCAGATGCCCTATTCCCCAACAACTGGGTGAGTTTTCACCGTGATGGCCGGGTAGGGCTCTACCCCATGTTCGCCAAAAACCGCCGCAGAGAGCGCAGGGAATCTTTGCTCCACAGCCTGGCCATCGACCACGGTCTGGACTTCGATTCCATTGTGGACTTCACTGAGTTCGAACAACACGGAGTCTTTTTGGAAGGCACCGGAAGCCTGATTTTGGACCGGACCAACCTCAAGGCATTCGCAGCCATTGGCCCGAGAACTGACCAACAAGCGGCCTTGCATTTCTGCGAAGCGTTTGGGTATGAACTGGTGAGCTTCACTGCCTTGCAGACATCGGGTGATGCCGCTGCTCCGATTTACCACACGAATGTGATGCTGGCGATTGGGTCAGATTGGGCCGTCCTATGTGACACCATCATCCCCGATGAAGAAGAGCGCCAGCATGTACTGGATGCCCTGTCCATTGGAGGCCGAACTGTGATCCTCATTTCCCCAGAGCAGGTCAATGGTTTTGCGGGCAATGTGCTCGAAGTTCGAAATGCCGAAGAAGCCCCCTTGATCGCCATGTCCTCTGCAGCATACTCAAGCTTTACGTCCGAACAGCGGGCAGAGCTTGAGGCCATTGCCCCCATCATTCATGCCCCAATTCCCACCATCGAACAGTTGGGTGGCGGATCTGTACGTTGCATGCTTGCTGAAGTTTTTTTGCCCCACATCGCCCCATGAACATGCGACTCGACAGCCTGCTCCAATCCGCGGCAGCATCAGCATTTGAGCACTGTTTTGGCAGCGCCCTTCCCACCGAACAATTCAGCGTCCAAATGACGCGCAAAGAATTTGCTGGAGACCGCACCATTGTGTGCTTTCCATTGGCCCGGCACAGCAAATCTGCGCCAGATGCTACGGCTGAGCAGTTGGGAGAGGCCATGGTTGCCGGCGAAAACCCCGTTATCGGTTTCAATGTGGTCAAAGGTTTCCTCAACCTTGAGATTGAACCGGCTTACTGGTCCCAGTGGCTGATGGGTGAGGCTGCAGAAGCGGAATACGGAAAAAAGCCTGCGGACAGCGAACCTCGGGTGATGGTCGAGTACAGCTCCCCGAACACCAACAAGCCCCTTCACCTTGGGCACTTGCGCAACAATTTCCTTGGACACTCTGTAAGCCGCATCCTTGAGGCTGCCGGACACTCCGTGACCAAGGTTCAGATTGTCAACGACCGCGGCATTCACATCTGTAAATCCATGGTCGCTTGGCGCAAATTCGGGCAAGGTGAAACACCAGAAGCATCCGGAATTAAGGGCGACAAGCTGGTCGGCAAGTATTACGTGGCTTTTGACAAGGCCTTTAAAGAAGAGGTGGCGGACCTCATCGCCGCGGGCAAGTCCAAAGAACAGGCCGAGAAAGAAGCCCCCATGATTTTGGAAGCTCAAGAGGCATTGCGCCTCTGGGAACAGGGCGATACGGACACAGTAGCGCTGTGGAAGACCATGAACAGCTGGGTGTATGCTGGATTCGAGCACACCTACCGCACCATGGGGGTTGAGTTCGACAAGCTGTATTACGAAAGTGACACGTACCTCATCGGCCGGGACCGTGTGTTGGATGGACTACAACGCGGCGTTTTCGAACAAACAGAAGATGGCGCCGTTTGGGTAGACCTGACTGAAGACGGGTTGGACCGCAAGCTCCTGCTCCGAGGAGACGGCACTGCGGTGTATATGACGCAAGACATTGGCACCGCCCTCTTGAGGTTCCAAGATTACCCCGACTTGGACCGCCAAGTCTACACCGTTGGCAATGAACAGGAATACCATTTCAAGGTGCTCTTCTTGGTCCTCGGAAAGCTCGGGTTTCCTCAAGCAGAGCGTTGTCACCACCTGAGCTACGGCATGGTGGAATTGCCCGAGGGGAAAATGAAATCCCGCGAAGGCACCGTTGTGGACGCGGACGACTTGATGGAAGAGATGTTCGGTATCGCCCGGGACATTGCCCAAGAGGCCGGCAAGCTGGAAGGGCTCGATGGTGGCGCCCAGCGTGAGGTGTTTGAGCGGGTCGGCCTGAGCGCTCTCAAGTATTTCTTGCTCAAAGTCGATCCCAAAAAGAACATGATGTTCGACCCCAAGGCTTCCATCGATTTTTATGGAAACACAGGGCCATTCATCCTGTTCAATTATGTCCGAGGCCGCAGCATTCTGCGCAAGGCTGAAGAAGAAGGACTGACTTTGCCCCCGTCTCTTTCGAAGGTCCCTGGGCCTGACGAGATGGAATTGGTGGGCGCGCTCCATGCTTTGCCCGATGTGATTGCAGAAGCAGCCTCCACATACAACCCTTCCCTGGTCGCCAATTGGTGCTACGACCTAACCAAAGCGTTTAGCAGCTATTACCAGGACCACCCGATTTTGGCAGCGGAAGACCCAGCGACAAGGGACTTACGGATGGTCCTCACGCACCGATTCACACGGAGCCTAAAGACCGGAATGCACTTGCTGGGCATCGCCCTTCCAGAGCGAATGTGATCAATCCACCTTACGGCGGATCACCTGGTTTTCGAAAGTGAACTCCACATTCCCAGCAGGCTTGTGGGGCGCTTCGACAGACTCTTCATGGCGTCCCGAAGCACATTGGATCTGAGCTTCTCCCCCCTCCCATTTGAGCTGGCACCACCCGGCTTCTTTCATTTCGATGACCACCACCAAACGGCCATCACTGTGCCAGGTGCAGTCCGCAACTTGGGCGTATGTGCCTTGAATGCGGTCCCTGCTGAGCATGCGCACAAACCGCTGGTACAACACATACAGCAGCATGGCCATTAAGCCAACAAAAAGCACTTGAGATAGGATGTCGAGGGTGTGCATATTGAGAGGGCGCTCGCTGGGTGAATCAGAGGGCAAAGATGCCACCAATGGCTTGCACCGTTTGGTAGCGGTCAAAAACAACGTCTGCATTGGAGACCACCTCATGAATGGTCAGCGAAGTGTACTTACCACCGCCGCTCGTCTTGCGCTCCACGCGGACATCTGGAGGGAAAACACCCAGAATGGCCTTGATTTTTTCGGGCGAGCTCGGCGAGATGAATTTGAACATGTATTCCGAAGGCCAATTGTGGTGGGCATCTAACCTCGCCCTTAATCCAGCCAATCCATCGTCCTGCATGACGCAAAGTTATCTCCTGACCAACAGAAAGGGGCACCCTGTATGGGCGCCCCTTTCTTTCTCATACCCGCAATGGGCTGGTTTTGGTCAAATGCGGATAGGATTACTCGGCACAATCCGATCCGTAGATCTGGAAGAAGTCGAGCAGGTCGTTGATGTTAATGGAACCATCACCGTTCAAGTCACCAGGACAAGGTGGCGTGTATTCACAGCTTCCATCGTTCGTGTTGGCCAGAGGATTGTAGTTCTCTGCCTGTGGGTCGGTACATCCTTCGAGAGGAAGGATACAGCCTGAATCGAAGTTGGCAGTGGGATCATAGTTCAATGCCGTAGGGTCTGTACAACCAGGGAACAGGCAGGACCCGTCGTCAATCACAGCCGTATCGCTATAGTTTGCGGCTGAGGCATCGGTACAGCCCTCGAGGGGGTATGAACAGAATCCACTCACGTTCGCGCTGGCGTCATAGTTCTCCGCTTCCGGATCCATACAACCCAAGAACAA
>CAJQJX010000026.1 GCA_905478795.1 uncultured Flavobacteriales bacterium | reverse complement strand
CCTCCCCTTTCGTGCTGAAAAAAGGGCGCGGTGCTTTTCACCTCCAGATAATCCTCTCCATCACCGAAGATGGCATCCACAACATCCCCTTCTGCCTCCATTTGGGCATAGATGCGGTAGGTCTTTCCCGGGACCACCCCTTTGTTGTCCACCTCCTCTACAACGAGGCCTTTGAATTGCGCAGAGGCGCCTCCAGCGAGGAGAATCGCGCTGCAACACAGAGCCAATTTTTTGAGCATGTTCATTGTCAATTCCTGATGATCAGATTCCGATCCAAAAGCCTTCCTCCCAAACCGCGGCGAGAGAATCCAGCTCCCTGACGGGGCAAGACGTAAGATACCGTGATTTCGTGTGTGTTTGGTGAAAGATTGCCAACGGCACCCGTCCCCGCATCATAGGAGTAACCTACCTGAATGTCTTGGAAAGCCGCTCCCACCATCATCACGAGCGCATCTCCTTGCCGGAATCCCAAACCTCCCCAATACCGGTTTTGGTAAAGTGCACGGGCATGGATGTCCAACTGAATGGGCGTGATTTCGGTGAAGCGCATCATCAAAGCCGGCTGCACTGTCCAACTCCCGTCGAGCTTGTAATCGTAACGGCCGGTCAGCGCATAGTGACGGACTCCTCTGTTGCGAGCGGATGTGGGCTCAGAATCCAATCCCAGTGGAGTTTGAAGCAAATTGGATACGGCCATTCCAAACTGATAGTACTGACCAAACACCATGAGTCCAAAGCGAGAATCAAAGGCAAAGCTGCTCTCGACAGCCCCCGTGATGGCCGGATCATCCATGTCCCAAAGCTGAAGATCAGCACCATCAAATCGGGTATTCCTCCCCATCAATCCAATGCCAAATGCCACAGCATCCTGGTTGTTCAAATCAATGGTGTAGGTTCCGGAAAGCTCCAAGCCGGTGCGGGTGTATGCCCCTCCTTGATCATCGCGTTCTACGGCAATACCCAGACCAAAACGGTTCGGCAAGCTGGTGGTCACGGTCACGTTGCTCGTAGATGGAGCTCCATGGAAACCCACCCACTGCTCACGGTGACTCAAGGACGCAAAAGTGCCGAGCTCTGTGCCTGCAAAAGCAGGATTCACGAGGAAGGGATTCTGAACAAACTGGCTCTGTCTCGAAAGCTGCTGGCCTTGAGCTGACCAAGTCAACAGCAAGGCAAAACTGACGATGGCCCATCCCAGTGGACTCCTCTGGACGTGTGGTGTTGTATGCATCGTCATATCAGTACTTGATTGTAACGGTTCCTGTGATCGGGGTCGAACCTGGCTCTACGGAAATCACATAGTAGTAATCACTCGCAGGCAACAGTGCCCCATTGTAAGTGCCATCCCACCAGGTGGTCCCGGGCTTGGAGCGGAAAATCAATTGCCCCCAGCGGTTGAAGACTTCTACCTCGCTTTGCGGATAGAATTCCAAGCCACCAACAACCCAACGGTCGTTGATGCCATCTCCATTGGGCGTGAGTGCGTCTGCAATGAACAGGCAATCCTCTGTGGGATCGACCGTTGCCAAGAACCCGAGGGTACAACCGATGTTGTCCGTCACCGTAACGCTGTAGACGTCTTCCGGCAGTCCAATGGCAGTTGCTGTGGTTTGATTCGCAGCATCGCTCCAGCTGTATTGAATCGGCAATTGACCACCGGTCACCGCAGCAGTGACGGTGCCATCGGAAGTTTGCCAGCAGGTAACCGGAGTAGAGAAAACCTCCACCACCATGTCCGTCACAATGTCTGCTTCTACAGTGAAGCTCGAGTCTGCCGTGCACCCTGCTGTATCCGCTGCTGAAACCAAGTACTCCCCCTCAAAGAGATTCAATACATCCACTGCTCCTCCTACAAATTCCCAGGCTGTGGGTCCAGAACCTCCAATGGTCCCGATGATCGCCACACCATCCGCCATTCCCGTGCAGGTCACGTCCTGCACCGTAATGTCGAAGAGCAGTGGGTCGGGTTCAACGATGTCCACCGTCACCGAATCCAAGCAGCCATTCTCATCGCTGAGGAAGAGTGCGTAGGTATCGGCGCAGAGGTTGACCAGGCCGCTCGGCGTGACATTGGTCGAATCGCTCAAATAGCCATCAAATAGGGTCAGCACTCCCGTGCCGCCTGCCAGCGAGACTTCAATGCCTCCTGTGCAATCCCCGCCACAATCAGGAAAGACGGTGGTCAACACCTCCAACACCACGGGGTCAGGCTCCGGAATCGTCACCTGCAAACTGTCGATGCAACCCAACGTATCGGCCACCACCAGCATCAAGGAATCAGCGCCGAGTCCAGTCAAGGTGTCGGGCAAAGCGCTAAAGATGAAGGGCGAAATCAGTTCAAGGTCTCCACTGCCCCCCAGCGCATTCACCACAAGCGTGCCGTCGTTGGATCCCGTACAAGAGATCGGTGTAATGCTCGGGATGATGTCGATCGATGCAGGTTCTTCTACAATCGCCTCGAAAAACTCACTCGTGCACCCCACACTGTCTTGAACCAAGACTTCGTAGTTGCCCGCAGGAACGTTGAAGCAATTGCCATCCTGACTTCCTGTAGGGAGCGGAACCAATTGAGCGGTAAGCGGCCCCGTACCTCCTTCTAAACTGTCGAGACAAACTTGACCACTGCTGCCCCCGCTGCAGGGAACGTTGGATACGTTAAATGTGAAGGAAATCGTGTCGGGCCCCACAATGGTCAAAGTGTCGGTCACCAGACATTCGTTGCCATCCTCGGTAATATGGACATAAGTCCCTGGGCACAGCTGACCGGGGTTCGCGGCAACACCATCTAAGTCCGACACCGCAATGATGTAGGGCAACTCTCCCCCATTGATGTCGGCGAGGATGAGTCCATTACAGTCTCCCGCACAAGCCACATCGGACAAGGCATACTCTACATCGAGCCCGTCGGGCTCCTCAATGGTGAGGGGCTCCGTGTAGGTGCAACCATTGTCATCTGTAATGGTGAACGTGTAGGTACCGCTGGGCAAGCTGTCCTGTTCAAAATCGATGCTGCCATCAAATTCGATCACCACGTTGATCTCAGGCACTTCGAAGACAACGGTCCCGGTGCCTCCGCTGGCCGCGGCACTGAGAGTGGCATCGCTGTAACCCGTGCAACTGACTTCGGTAGCACCGGCATTAAAACCAAGAGGCTCAGGACAAGAAACGACGATGGTCGTGTCTTTGACACATCCTTCTGCATCCGTGGCCACAACAGTGTACGCCCCGTCTCCGCCGAAACACTCCAATGGCCCAAAACAGTCCTCTGCATTCGGTGGAATCGCGAAGCCCAAGCTGTGGGTGGCTTCTGTGGTGATGTCACCAGTGCCCCCATCTACGGTGAAACAAATGGTAGCCAAATCTTGGTCTCCGCAGATGTTATCGGCAGTGAGGGTCGCCTCGAGTTCAATCTCCGCAGGAGAAGTGAACGCAAACACCTCAGTGGTGTCGCGGCAGGTATTCGAAGAAAATGCCACCGTTCGGGCCGTATCCAACAAGGCCACGAAGTAATTGCCCTCCTCAATACCGCTGAAGATCGGATTCCCATATTGCTGCTGCACTATGGTCGTGTCTGTCCCGTCAAATTGGTACAGGCTGTACTCCACCGTCGGGTTGAAAGCCAACCCGGGGTTTGCAGGAAGGACCTCCATCGAGGCCTCATCTCCGAAACAATCAATGGTCTCCAAGATGGAGTACTCAGGATTCATCATCGGCAGACACAGGTCTGAAACTGTAACGGGGCCATCGGTGCATTTGGTGATGACTTCTCCGCCGACGCCACCGTCTTGCATTGTGACACAGACTTGAAAAGAGAAAGTCTCACAGGTCGTGATTTGCCCAATCAAAGCCCTGCTGTTCGTCACCGTACTGTGAATCGGGTCTGCTCCGGTGACCAAAAGACCACCTTGGTCTACAATGTCAGAGCAACTGTTGTACCCTGGGTAGAAGGTGGGCAATGGAATCGGCGTCGTGGTCGACGTTTGCTGAGACAGGTGTGTGGTCCACCAAGTGTCGTATTGCAAGGAAGGGAAGGCACTCAGGTAGGCCGGATTGATATTGTAACCAGCATGGTAGCTCTCACTGCCCGGGATCAAAGGGTTGACCCAATTGTAGCAACCACAGTCAGCTGTGTAGCCAAATCCAGGGATCACTGGGTCTGACGCATCGTCTGCCGAAATACCCAGCATCAGCGCATCTTCTGGAAGGACTGCATAGAGCTTGTATCTGCGAGAGCCCTCAGCAACCTCATCAAATCCCTCATACAAAACGGTGTCCATCACCACATCGACTTCTAAATCGAAAGTGGGCTGCGCATCCGCCTCTTGGCTTACAAAGCCCCCCAAAATCAGGGTGGCTAAAAGAAGTGCTCTTAATGTATTCATTGAGAATGGTCCGGTACTTTGCGCCACGTTGTGATTCCTTATCGCCCCGGAGGGTCGCGCAAATTAATGCATTGATGGCTGCAGTTCCCATAGGATTATCGCGTAACGGAGAGATTCGGTTGCTTTTTGAAGATGACAGGTACATCGCTGTCTCAAAACCAGCAGGGCTTTTGGTACACAAAACACCCATCGACGCGCACGAGGATGAAAATCTTCGAGACATTCTACGAAGCCACTATTCCGGGCGTTTGGACCCTGTTCACCGACTCGATAAACCGACCAGTGGCGTCATCGTCTTTGGAAAAGACACCCCTGCCATCAACGCTTGCAAGACACAATTTGAGTCCAGAAAAACCGCAAAAGAATACTTGGCATTGGTGAGGGGTCATGTTCACCACGAAGGCGGAATCGCCAAGCCACTGCCAAAAGGCATGGATGGCCCGCCGAAAGAAGCCCGAACAGAATTCAAGCCTTTGGAACGGTGCGAGCTCCCGTACCCGGTATCCCGGTATGACTCCGCCCGGTTTAGCCTGGTCAAGTGCGTCCCCCATACAGGCCGATACCATCAAATCAGGCTGCACATGCGGCACTTTAGACACCCCATCATTGGGGATTCCCAACACGGGGACAAGCATCAAAACAGAGCCTTTGCAACACATGTGGGCATTCAAGGATTGATGCTCCATGCGCGCCGCTTTGCCTTTGCTCATCCCGACGGCGGGACCTTGGAACTGACCGCAGCATTGCCCAAGAAGTGGCAACCCCTCGAAGGTGCAACCGATTGGATCCTGGCCCCGTTTGGTGAGCACATCGCCCTGCGGACTCCCCCCAACCTATCCCGATGATTTTTGGAAACGACCACAGAGACAAAACTGAACATCCGGGGCCATTTGCCAGTTTTTCGCCGCCGCCGCCGCCGGATTACACCAGACCCGATGCCTGGGCCGCCCGTCCCGTCATAGCCCCCATTCGGCACTGGCCCTCGCGCGTCCCCGCACTGCCCGTTTCTCCCGAAAACGAACAGAATCCAGTGCACACCTTTTTCATTCATCCCACCACATTCAGGGGACTGGGCGCCGGGTGGAATGCAGCTTGGGACGATGCTGAAATCGCGACCATCACCGACGAATGGCCACTTCGCCACCAGGCCAGCGTATTTCGAGCGGTTGGACGGGTGACCGCACCGCGCTACCGCCAAGCCCACCTCCGCACTTTCTTTCTCAGGGGAGCAGACAGCCAGGCCGCCTTGGAACTGGCCTACTCGGACATCAGAAGGGCCTTCCTTCACTTTTTGCAAGCCATCGGAAATGAGACCCCTATCATCATTGCGGGACACAGCCAAGGGTCTCATCATGGGTGGCGCATTCTACAAGAGTTTTTTGACGGCACGGGGCTCCAGTCACGCCTGGTCGCCGCCTATTTGCCCGGTTATCCCATTCCGGGAAGCAGCCTCCACCACATACCCTTTGCCGATCGAGAAGCCCATGTTGGCGCGGTGCACGGCTGGATGACCTTTTCGGAGTCCTTTGTACCGGAATTTCACGCAACCCATATGAAGGACACCCGAATGGTGCACCCCGTTTTATGGACGTCTGAAGAAGGGCAATGGAACCACTGGGATGCCCACCGAGGCATTGTGACCCGAAAATTCAAACTCCGTCACCAAGGTGCGCTCTCTGGCGCGCTACAAGACGGTATGCTGTGGATCAAGCCTCTCAGGGTCCTTGGAGCCGGCATGTTTGCCATGAAAAACTGGCATGTGGCCGATTACAACCTCTTCTGGGACAACATCAGGATCAATGTGCAGAAGCAAGTGGAACTCTTTCGCTTTGCGGCCAATCGGCACAGAGAATTGCGCTGAAATCCGTAAATTACAGATTATGAATTGGATGCCTTCTTCATTTCGGTTGGTTGCGTTGTTGCTTTGCCTGCTCACCAGCATGTTTGCGGGCACGCGGACTCAGGCGCAAGACACCCTGAGCACCACATGGGCAGCAAGTTTGGGCGGTGGCGCATCTGAGGGATTTCAAGTCACGGCAGGATGCGACCTTCAAGGATTTGACATTGTCCTGGACATCACTGCTCCAGGGAGCAATTGGGCGGGAGACATGGCCATGGCCGTGACGGCACCGAATGGAAACCGCATTGAAATCGGGGGATACAACACTGGGTTTGGTTACGTAGAGGCCGGAGCTTGGCCCTCGAGCTGGAACACTTCTGCTGACGGCATCTTCACGGCTTCTGTTACCGACCTGGCTCAGTATGATCTTGCTGGATCTGGTTGCTGGCTCATCGAAGTCATGAATGCCTGGACCACTGGAGCGGTCAGCGACTATGTCCTGTCTTTGGATTTGATTGGCCTTTGCGATGAAGGAGATGCTCCTGGATGCATTGACCCTGGGGCGCTGAACTACGATGCCTGTGCCATGGCCGATGATGGCAGTTGCACGTACCCTCCCCTTTCAGCTGGATTCACTTGGACTTCGGCCTGCGGATTGCCTGAGACGGCCACTTTTGCGGACATCAGTTTGGGCAATGTGGTCACCTATGACTGGACGTTTGAATCGGGCCAACCTGCTTCGAGCATGGCAGAAACACCCGTGGTCAGCTGGGATGTTCCCGGCAGCTACAACGTGACCCTCACCGTGGGAGACGGCGAAGGCGGGACTTCGGTTTTTATGGATGTCATCACAGTGGGCGAAAACCTCCACCGTTTGGAGATTGACATCACTCCGGATGCCTTTCCACAGGAAACCTCCTTTGCGGTGCTCAATGCCAATGGAGACACCCTCCAGATGGGGGGCGTCGAAGGTTTGGATGCCTGCGTACCAGAGGGATGCTTATCCGTGTGGTTGATGGACAGCGGCGCAGATGGGTTTTCGGTAGGCGGAACCTATCAAATCCGATACGATGGAACCGTTTTGCGGGACGGAGAACACTTCGATGCTGCGCAATTGACCTTAACGGGATGCCCTGTTGGGAGCAGCTGTGATGACCCTCTGACCTTGATTTTGGATGCAGAACAGCTGGGGCCTCAAGACTTCCTTGCCCCATCCGAGGACAACTGGTATGTTTTTGAAGTCGACACCACGGGCCAATTCCGCTTTGCCACATGCGGCGTCACCAGTTGCGATACGCGCATCCACCTGTACGATTACTGTGACATGGCCATTTTTGAGACGTCTTCCGAGGCGTTCATCACCATGTCTGACGACGATTGTGACCTACAAAGTGTGGTCACCCCCATTCTAACCGCCGGGGAGACCATTTACATGAGGCTGGAAGGAGATGGAGACTGCAATGGAGGAAATGGCGGTATTCCCTTCCAAGCAGAATTCCTCGGTGGCATTCCCGGCTGTATGAACATTGAAGCCTGCAACTACCTGCCCATTGCCACCTCTCCAGATACCTGCTTCTTGGCAGGTGACCCCGAGTGCCCCAACATTGGACCGGACCTCATCATCAATGGCCCAAGGGCTTTCAGCACATTGGAATTGACCACCGAGAGCAATTCCGATGCTTGCATGATTTCTGAAGGCTGCATCCAAGGCTACGGCACCCGAGAGGTTGTGCGTTTTGACACGGAAATTGCCAATATTGGAACTGAAGATTACTTCATTGGAGCTCCATCCGCTCAGCCTGATCAGTTTGAATGGGACGCCTGCCACAACCATTACCACTATGAAGGGTACGCTGACTATTCCCTTTATTCAGCCGGCGGTTCTCCCCTTCCTACTGTCGGGTTCAAGAATGGATTTTGCATCCTCGACCTGGGAAGCTGCAACTATGGCGGCGGTCCGCAGAAGTACACCTGCTCCAACATGGGCATCACCGCTGGATGCCAAGACATTTATTCCCGCTACTTGGATTGCCAGTGGATCGACATCACCGACTTGGAAGCAGGGGATTACACCCTTGTCATCCGCGTGAATTGGGACTACAGCCCCGATGCCAATGGCAGCTATGAACTGAACTACGCCAACAATGCCGTGGCGGTGTGCTTCTCTTTTGAGCGCGACGACGATGGCAACGCGACCAATTTTGCCAAATACGAGGACTGTGAAGTTCCCGTCGACTGCTTGGGCCACCCCTTCGGAATGGAGGAGCCGGACTGCGCGGGCAACTGTCCGGGCTTCTTGGTCAAAGGGGACTTGGACCAAGACGGCGAAGTCGATGCAGACGACCCCCTGATGTATGCCGATTTGCTCGCGGAAGGTGTGGAGACTTCAGCGCCTTGCGTGGACCTCAACAGCGATGGAACCTTGAGCATTACCGATGTGGCTTTGGCCGCAGACTGCGCGCACCTGGGCCACAACCACCTTGGCGCCAATGGAGTCGAAGACCATTGCGATTGGAATGGGACTTTGTTGGTCCCCGACGAAGAGGTCTTTTTCTCGCTGGCCTACCCGCATGAAGACTCCAGTTTTGTGGATGTCTATCTGCACAATCCTCAATCGTGGGTCAGCGGTTGGTCGATTCAATTGGAAGGTGCCACGTTCACCTCGATGACGCCATTGTTTGACACCACAGGCTACGCGCATTTGTTCCACATGAATTCGAGTGGCATGGCTTTTGGCGTCGCTTTGGAAGACAGTCTGATTCACAAGAGCACCCTTCCCCAGCCCTTGGTTCGCTTCACATTTGAAGATGCCCCTGGAGACATCTGTTTGCTGGATGTCGCGGAAGTCACCAACGAGGACCGGCACAATGTGACGGCCAACGCTTCGGGATGCGTGACCCCGGGCACTTTCTGCTTGGGTGACATCAACGACAATGGCATCCGTGATGTCGGCGACTTGCTCGAAGCGCTCGGTGTATTCGGTTGCTTGTTGGAATGTGGACCCGCAGACGTAGACAACGACGGCATCGTAGGTGTGAACGACCTGCTCATCATGCTGGGCCTGTTTGGCGATCCCTGTCAATAACCGTTGAACATCGGTTGGACCGATGCAGGTTGACCTCATGGGTCAGACGTAAGTTTGCCTTGCTCCATTGAAACGCGCATGGAAACCTCGAAGCCACAAGACGCCCCCACCCCCGCCGCCACGCAGTCCGGCCACCCCATTCGGATTGTCACTGCTGCCTCCTTATTTGACGGCCACGACGCAGCCATTAACATCATGCGCCGCATTCTGCAGCGCTCAGGGTGCGAAATCATACACTTGGGCCACGACCGCTCTGTCGACGAGGTGGTGAACTGTGCCATCGAGGAAGATGTTCAGGCCATTGCCATGACGTCCTACCAAGGAGGCCACATGGAGTACTTCAAATACATGAAGGACCTCCTCGACGAACGTGGTGCCGGGCACATCCGCATTTTTGGTGGTGGCGGAGGCACCATCCTCCCGGAGGAAATCAAGGAATTGCAGGCCTATGGCATCGAGCGGATTTACCATCCTGACGATGGCCGCGAAATGGGGCTGCAGGGCATGATCGACGACCTGATCAAGCGGTGTGACTTTCCCGTTGTGGGCAAGCCCTCGGGAGAGGCCGACCGCCTGTCCGACAAGAAGCCTGGGGATTTGGCCCGGCTCATTACGGCAGCAGAGGTAGGCGACGCCCAATACGCGGCCATTATTGAGGGCATTCGCGGGGGTGCTGCGACCGCGACCGTTCCCGTGCTGGGCATTACAGGCACAGGTGGTGCGGGAAAGAGTTCCATGGTCGACGAGTTGGTGCGACGGTTCTTGTTGGACTTCACAGACAAACGCATGGCCATCGTTTCGGTGGATCCATCGAAACGGAAAACAGGTGGCGCCCTGTTGGGGGATCGCATTCGTATGAATGCCATCGCTTCGGGCCGTGTGTACATGCGGTCGCTGGCCACACGCCAGTCCAATTTGGCCTTGAGCCGGCATGTGGGCGATGCTTTGGACATCTTGAAAGTTGCGGGGTTTGACCTCATCGTCTTGGAGACTTCGGGCATTGGACAAAGCGACACCGAAATCATGGACCACAGCGATGTGGCGCTGTATGTCATGACCCCCGAATTTGGTGCGGCCACGCAACTCGAGAAAATCGACATGCTCGACTTTGCCGACGTGGTGGCCATCAACAAGTTTGACAAAAGAGGCGGCGCAGACGCCCTTCGCGACGTCCGCAAGCAGTACAAGCGCAACCACGAGTTGTGGGACGCCCAAGACGACACCCTCCCCATTTTTGGGACCATTGCATCGCAATTCAATGACCCGGGAACACACCGCCTCTACCGGGCGCTGATGAACACCTTGGCAGAGAAAACGGGCGCAGGACTGGCCAGCACTTTTGGTGAGTCCGCTGGAGAGAGCGAAAAGGTTCACGTGATTCCCCCGAAGCGCACGCGCTACCTCAGCGAGATTGCGGATTCGGTGCGCGGCTACAATGAGTGGACGGAGCGCCAGTCAGAGGTCGCCGGTCGTTTGCAGGCCGTCAACAAGGCTGCAGAAGAATTGAAGGACACGCCCGAAGCTCACAAGGCCCTCACCGAGAAATCGGCCGCTTTGGCGCGGGAGTTAGACCCTAAGAATCTGCACTGGCTGGAGTCATGGCCCGAAGAGGCTGAACGCTACAAGCAAGACGAGTACGTTTTTGAAGTGCGCGGGAAGGAAATCCGCATACCCACCGTGACCCAAAGTCTGAGCCACCAGTCCATTCCCAAGGTGAGTGTGCCGAGGCTGAAAGGCTGGCAAGATCTGTTGCGCTGGGGCCTGCAAGAAAACGTGCCGGGGAGTTTTCCCTTTACGGCAGGCATCTACCCGTTCAAACGCGAAGGCGAGGATCCCACGAGGATGTTCGCAGGAGAGGGCGGGCCAGAGCGCACGAACCGGCGTTTCCACTACGTGAGCGCTGCCATGCCCGCCAAGCGGCTGTCGACGGCGTTTGATTCGGTCACGCTCTATGGGCGCGACCCCGATATGCGGCCTGACATTCATGGAAAGGTGGGCAATTCAGGTGTCAGTGTTTCCTGCTTAGATGATGCCAAACGGCTCTACAGCGGATTTGACCTGTGCGACCCTTCCACGAGCGTATCCATGACCATCAACGGCCCCGCCCCCATGGTGCTGGCCTTTTTCTTGAATGCGGCGATCGACCAACGCTGTGAAAAGCACATTCGAGAACACGGTTTAGAAGGCGCCGTTGAGAAAGTATTGAAGGCCCGTTGGGAAGACCGAGGACTGACCCGCCCCGTCTACAGGGGAGCATTGCCCGAAGGCAACAACGGCCTTGGATTGATGCTCTTGGGCTGCACCGGAGACGAAGTGCTCGATGCGGCCACTTATGCCCCATTGGCGGCCGAAGCCCTTTCACAAGTCCGCGGTACGGTGCAGGCCGACATCCTGAAGGAAGACCAGGCTCAAAACACCTGTATTTTCTCGACAGAGTTCGCCCTCCGTCTCATGGGTGACGTGCAGTCTTACTTCATCGATCACCGTGTCCGGAATTTTTATTCCGTCTCCATTAGCGGGTACCACATCGCGGAAGCGGGGGCCAACCCCATTACCCAATTGGCGTTCACATTGGCCAATGGCTTCACCTATGTGGAGTACTACTTGAGCCGGGGAATGGACATCAATGCATTTGGTCCCAACCTGAGCTTCTTCTTTTCCAACGGCATCGATCCAGAGTACGCGGTGATCGGACGGGTGGCCCGCAGGATTTGGGCCAAGGCCCTCGACCGCAAATACGGTGCAGACGAGCGGGCGCAAAAGCTCAAGTACCACATCCAAACCAGTGGCCGTTCACTGCACGCCCAAGAGATCGACTTCAACGATATCCGCACCACGTTGCAGGCGCTGTATGCGATCTATGACAACTGCAACTCGCTGCACACCAATGCTTTTGACGAGGCCATCACCACCCCGACTGAAGGCAGCGTGCGGCGTGCCATCGCCATACAGCTCATCATCAACCGTGAGCTTGGCTTGGCCAAGAACGAAAACCCATTGCAGGGCGCCTTCATCATTGAAGAGCTCACAGATCTGGTCGAAGAAGCCGTGATGGTTGAATTTGACCGTCTGACAGAACGTGGCGGAGTGCTCGGCGCCATGGAAACCATGTACCAGCGCAGCCGCATTCAAGAGGAATCACTGCATTACGAGACCCTGAAGCACACGGGCGAATACCCCATCATAGGAGTGAACACCTTCCTCTCCAAAGAAGGCTCTCCCACCCTTGTTCCAGGAGAGGTAATTCGGGCCACCCCAGAAGAGAAACAAGGTCAAATCGATGGCTTGTCGAATTTGCATGACGCGTTTGATGGCTCTTCGGAAGCGGCCATTCAGAATGTCAAAGCAACCGCGGTGGCCCATGGCAACCTTTTTGTGGAACTGATGGAAGCCGTCAAGTCGTGCTCGCTTGGACAGTTGACCGAGGCGCTGTTCGAAGTCGGAGGAGCTTACCGGCGCAACATGTAAGCCGTGGTCGTTCACCTTTGGTCTGGCCCACGGTCCATGAGCACTGCGCTCATGTACAGTTTTGCCCAAAGGGCCGATGCCCGCGTATTGGACGAGCCCTTGTACGGTTATTTCCTGGCCCGGACTGGGGCGGACCGTCCCGACCGTGAAGCCACCCTGAGTATTTGGCCCACCACAGCCGATGGTGCCTTGCGGCACATGAGGGCCACAGAAGAAGAAGAGTCTGGAAGCCGTGTCTTGTTTTGCAAGCACATCGCCAACCATGCAGAGGGGCTTCCTTGGAGCGCCTTTGAAGGTCACCGCCACGTGCTGCTGTTTCGCAACCCCGCCGCTGTGATGGCTTCCTACAGCGCGCACATTGAGCGCCCGCTCATGCGCGATGTCGGATTCGACCATCAATTCCGCTTGTTTGAGCAGCTTTCTGCAGCGGGCACTCCGCCAGTGGTGGTATGCAGCGACCGGCTGCAAGCTGACCCTTCCGGCACGTTGGGCCGGCTCTGCACGGCCTTGGGATTGGAGTGGTCTCCCTCCATGATGCATTGGACCCCGGGACCCCGACCAGAAGATGGCCCTTGGGCACCCTGGTGGTACCGCGGCGTCCATGCTTCCTCAGGATGGGAAGCCCGACCAACGGGCACGCATGAGGTACCCCCGCATTTAGCCGAACTTCACAGTGCCTGCCAAGGCTTTTATGACACCTTGATTCAACACGCAATCTGATGGCCAAATTCAACCAACCCGACCCCAGGAATGACGGCACCCAATGCTGGGTCAATGGCCTCGTTGCCCGAGAAGATGCGTCGGTGCACGTCCTGGACAGTGTGGTCCAAGGTGGAGATGCCGTTTGGGAAGGGCTGCGCATTACAGATGGCAAAGCCATTCAACTGGAAGCGCACCTGACGCGTCTCCTTGATTCAGCCCACGCACTGGCTTTTGCCGACATCCCGTCTCGGGACGCCATTCGACAGGCCATTTTTGATACACTCGAAGCCAATGACATGAGGGATGGAGTCCATTGCCGGATTACCCTCTCTCGCGGACGCAAATCCACCAGTGGCATGGATCCCCGTTTGAATGTACACGGCCCTACCCTCATTGTGGTGCCCGAATTCAAAGGCATGGTCTACGGCGATGAAGGGATACGACTGGTGACCAGTGCGATCCGTCGCAACAGCCCCCAGTTTTTGGACAGCCACATCCACCACAACAACCTGCTCAACAACATCCTCGCTAAGATCGAGGCCAATGTGGCCGGGATGGACGATGCCGTCATGCTCGATGACCGGGGCTTTCTTGCGGAGACCAATGCCACCAATCTCTTTTTGGTCCGCGACGGTGAATTGCTCACGCCGTTTGCCCATGCTTGCTTGCCAGGACTCACGAGACAGTTCGTTATGGATACGGCTGCAGAAGCGGGTATTCCGGCGCGAGAAGCCGATCTAACCTTGACGCAGTTGTACACGGCAGACGAGGCCTTTACTACGGGCACGATGGGCGCACTGGCCCACATTGTAGAAGTGGATGGCCGCAGCATCAACGGTGGAATCAAGGGCGCCTTAACGGTCCGGCTGCAAGGGCGTTATGAAGACCACATCTTAGGCACGGCTGTACCCTTGCCTTTTTAAGCCGGCTGTCGCGCTAAATTGACCTCACTGAAAGACACATGAACCCTTTGCTACGCAACATCCTCGCAGGCCTCGCCGGCGCCGTGGTCAGCATGCCAGCCAACATGATTTTGTTGGCCCCATTGGCCCGGCTCACTGGAGCGCCCGTGATGCCCAACTACGATCCTGCCGCTGACCCCCAAGTCTTGCAAGAAGTGTGGCGCATGTACTTCAACAGTTTGGATGCCATTCACATGCTGGGCCCCTTGTTGGCGCATTGGAATGGTGCTTTTTGTGGCGCACTGGCCGCAGGACTCTTGGCCTCGGACCGGCGCGCTTTGATTCCGCTCATTGTGGCGGGCTTTGTCCTTTTGGGTGGGGTGGCCAACGCCTTTATGCTCCCTGGCCAACCGGTAGGTTTCCTTGTTTTGGACATCGCAGGATACCTCCCCATGGGTTGGCTCGCGTGGAGATTGTCGCTGCGCCTGCGTCCCCGTCGCCTGATCAAGGCCTGAGCCCAAGAATTCCCGACCGACCTTCGTCCTCATGTCACGCGGCTTGGTCTTCATGTTGCAATCGGTGGTGCTCTACACCTCCGCCAACCTCTTGGTGAAGGCCCTGGCGGTGCTGCCGACCCCACAACTGGTGTTCCTGCGGAGCGCCATCAGCTTTGCACTCTGCGCTGTGTGGATTTGGCGTAAGGGAGACCCTCTTTTGGGGCACAACCGAAAATGGTTGGTGTTGCGCGGAATCACAGGCATGATTGCGTTGACCTTGTTCTTTCATACCATTCGGCACATCCCTTTGGCCAGTGCCACGGTCATCCAGTACCTCTCGCCCATCTTCACGGTTTTGCTGGCCATTCTCTTTGACGGGCAACGCATCCGCCCCTACCGCTGGCTGTATTTCGCCGCAGCCTTTGGCGGCATCCTCATGGTCAAGGGGTTCGACCCCCGTGTTTCTTGGCTGTATTTGGGCATGGGCATGGGCAGCGCCTTGCTGGCGGCGGTGGCCTATCTCGCCACCATTAAATGCCGTGAAACCGACACCCCTGTGGGCATCGTGACTTACTTCCACATGATTGCCACTCCGGTGATGGGCTCTTGGAGCGCGGCAGTGTGGCACCCGATGACCGGGTCTCAGTGGGTCATGGCCATTGGCATAGGCGGGCTTTCGCTCCTCGCTCAAGTCGCCATGACCAAAGCCCTGCATCTGGAGGATGCGGCGCGGGTCATGCCTTTCAAGTACTTCGGGGCCATTCTGGCCCTTGGTTTGGCGTGGACCTTGTTCGACGAAAAAATCACAGGCTGGGCCCTGGTGGGTATTGCCATTGTGTTGGCCGCCGTGACGGCCAATGCCATCGCCGGCAGAACCAAGGTTAGCGTACCGTAACCCTACGGGTGTGCTCGATGGTGGCGCTGCCGCTGGTCTGCAGCACCTGCACCAAATAAGCACCCGGTGCACGGCCTGATGTGGTCAAAGCCATTTGACGGCCACCTGTCCAACGGTCACGGGCCACAACGCGCCCCGTCAAATCCAACCAACGCACCTCTGCCCCCACCAACTCACCTCCAGAAAAAGTCAGCCACAAGGGCTCGCCAGCTTGAACAGGATTGGGACTCACCTCGAACGTAGGACCTGCGACAACACCACCGATTCCGTTGACGGTGGCGCAAGGGTCCACCAAATAAGGGACAGCATTGTGGTACATGGCATTCACCACCTCGGTAATCCCGTTGATGCAGAGCTCCGTTTCCGGCATCTGCGTCCAGTAGATACGGACCAGTGGAGACCACTCGTAGTGCTTGGGCATGGAGGCGTTTTCATAGCTCAATCCAATGATGGTGTTGCCTCCAAGTGCATGCTCAGGTTGGATCAAGTATTCAAGCGGATCCACCAGACTTACCGCCTGCTGAATGCCGCAGCTGACGTCAAACTGATAGCCCACGATGCGGTTGTGCGGGTTTAAGACGTGCACATCGAAGAACCCTTGATCCCAGTTGACTTCACCGAGGGTGAACCATACACTGTCGTAGGGATTGACCACATGAGGTGCAGGAAACTGACAATTGTCGTGGAAGCCACTGCTGTCTGGGTGGTCGTGGGCCACCTCCCAAAACTGACACCGTGCCATCAATGCCGCATCTGACACCGTGAGTTCTCCGTCCTGATCTAAGTCATTGCATGGCAGTACTTCGAGGTCGTTTCCGAGAATGCCGGCCACATAAGCCTCTGCATCTGAAAGGTCTTGGTCTGCATCGGCGTCGATGTCGCCCATCAGTGCTGTTCCTCCGCAATCTCCATTGCAATCCATTTGGGCATTCCCGTATGGCATCCCCGTACAATCCACGAGCTGTGGACAATCGTCCCACACCTCTACAGCAAGCTCTCCAGAGCTGCGGTCCATGTTGACACACACCACTCCCCAGTTGTTGTCATAGCTGTTTTCATGGCGTCCCAAGGCGTCAGGGCTGTAGTCCCAATTGACCCTCACTACCAATTGATACACCCCGTCAGCAATGCCGGTCACGTCGATCCATTGGCAGGAAAGGCCCGCGCCGTAGATGTCGCCACAATGCGCAGAAATGCCCATGATGCTGCAGCCGTATTGTGCCGTTCCTCCGTCGCTGCACTCCAAATCCATCACACAGAAGCCGTTCTTGAAACCAATGGGCAACATTTGTCCATCCATGGTGAACAGGTCGTACTTCGCGTAGCCCTCGTAATGCCAATGGTTGTGACAGTCTCCCCATTCGAATTGCTGGGTGGTTTCTGACTCAGATGTTGGACCGATATAGTAGTCGATGTCGCCAATGTTCTTGATGTGGGTGGTGAAGCGCACCAGCTCACGTTCTCCGTATCCATTGAGGCAGCCTTCAACGATATAGCAGTTGTTCTCGTCCACCATCATGGTCTCCGCTTGGAGGCTGTTCTCGATGGCGCTTTCAACCACCAACAAGTCGGGACCGGTGCACAAAGGGTCGCCTGGGTAGACACAGCTTCCGTTGTCGATTTCTGCGGCAGGGCTAAAGTTGCACGCCTCTTGGTCGGTGCACCCTTCGGCTGGTCCGTTGTAGGACAGCGTCCAATCAAACCCAGAGCATCCTCCTTCCAAATCAGCAAACCGCACCCAATAGGTCACGTCCTGTTCGAGCAGGACGGACAGTTGTGCGCTTTCTGTATTGTCTTCGCAGCCACCTTGATTGTCGTCATAGTAGATCGAACCTTCGTTGGTGTCGTCGAAGTTGTTCATGTTGCAGTAGTCATAGATCCACAGGCGGGTGTCGCACCCAGATCCACAGCTCGAGAATCCATACATGCCGTTTTGTTCGGGCGTAAACGTCCACCAGCCTACTTGGGCTCCGGCAGCAACCGTCAAGGACTCATCCTCCAATTCCAAGGAAATGGCCTCGTCACAATTCCATCCCGGCGGACAGTCAATGCTGTGGTTTTGACCGTAGCCATAGTTCCCGCTGCCCTCCACCAACATGTCTCCATTGAGCCAAACCTGATAGAACGCATCTCCAGTGAGACCGTCTCCATAGCTGTCGTTCATGGAAAACAACATGCAGTCTGACCAAGCTGCCGTGTCCAAACAAAACGTAAACAAGGTGTCATCTGCGCCTTCCACATCCGCAGAAAGCAACAGGTTTCCTGCACCGTCCGACAGGGACCAGTCCATTTCTTGGGGCCAAGCGTCCGGCGAGATGACCACTGCAAAAGTGTGCTGGTCATCTGTACAAGGCTCTTGTGAAAAAGCCGAATGGGCCACGAACAAAAACAAGAAGAAAAACGAAATACTGGCCTTGGTCATCATTCTGGCAATTTAAGGGCAAACGACTTCGAGGTTACTCCGGTTGCACGGGGCAAATTGAACACATGTCCTCCAGCTGCACTGTGCTATTTTTGCAGGGCAACACACGCGCTTACATCATGTCACACGACCACGACGACCATTCAGAAGCCGAGCAGAACGAAATCGGCGGACCAGTAGTTCTGGCCCTTTTCCTGTTCGCCATCCTGATCATCTCCATCTATTTCTTGAGCTGATCGGGGATTGGGGGATCACTCTTCCCCTGCCTCCATCTTTTGACGGCGTTCCTGCATGCGCTCCATGGAACGCTTGCGGAAGTTGTCCCTGACTTCTTCCTCGCTCTGTTCATACCCCCGGCCGATACCGGTTCCCGTTCCAAACGGACGCCAGTTTGGGCTCAAATTGTCCGGGTCGCGCTCTGTAAGGGTCATCTCTTGCACAAGGTGCGTTGCTCCTGCATAGACATCGGTCACCCATAGCACGTAGCGTATGTCCACCATGATGTTGCGGCAGCGGTCTGCATCAAAACGCACATCGCTCATGGTGCTCTCCCAGGTGCGGTCAAAGTTCAACCCCACGAGGTCGCCGGTACCATTGATGGCGGGAGACCCTGAATTTCCCCCCGTGGTGTGATTCGACCCCAGAAAGCACACCCTGAGGTTTCCTTCTGAGTCGGCATAGGGTCCATATTCCTGCGCCTTTAGCTTGGCCACCAGCCCCTCCGGAAGGTCAAACTCAGCATCACCTGGAACATACTTGTCGAGCACACCTCGCGCCGTCGAAAAGGGCTTGTAGCTCACGGCATCCCGGGGCTCGCTGCCCTCCATCAATCCGTAAGTCAGGCGCAGCGTGCTGTTGGCGTCCGGCCAGAAAGTGCTATCGGGGTACACCTGACCCAACGCCAGCAGGTAGCGCCCCATGTCCTCTTCCATGGCCGATTGAAGGCGTCCATATTCACCCCTAACCTTGACCCAATAGCTGTCGCTTGTTTGCTGTGACCACTCGATCAAGCGGTCTTTAGCGTGCTTCTTTAAGCCCTTCCGGTCACGGGACTCTAGCAAGGCAATAAAGGCATCCCCATCGTCCAGTATGCTGCCATCGAAGAGGTCGTCGGCGATGGCTTTTGCATCCTGATCCTTGGACATCGCCCACGTCGCTGCCGCCACATCAGGGGCGAACCCTTGGGGCAGCGCATCCATGTACAGCGGAAAGACGGCAGCAAACACTTTGCGGTCCACTGCTGCCCTGTAGTCAGGATAAAACCCAGCTGCAGCATCGAGCACCTCCTGTGCACGGGCATCAAAGGCACTGTCCGAGACTGTTTTGTCGGCGGCCATGGTCAACACATCACCCGCTTCTGCCGCCCACCTCAAAATCTCGGGACCGTAATAGAACCACTCAATGAAGAGCGATCGCGCTTCCATGTAAGGCCGCAATGCTTCGAAATCCTTGGTCAAATCGCCGACCACTGTACTGAACTCATCCATGCCTTGGGATCGGATCTCTTTGGCCACTTCGACCTGAGCACGTCGCTTCTCAGCGACAGCCCCAAAGTCAATGAGCCCTTCATTTTGTCCGATCCACTTCTTCCAGGCGTTGGCAATGCGGCTTTGTTTGGCAGCATATGCGATGCGTGTGCCGTCGTCTGCCCGCATGGCTGCGTTGATGACCTCGAGGCTTGCTGTGCGCATTGCGATCCGTGTTGGATTGAGCGTATTGATCAAGTGATCGACCTGAACTGCGGGGATATAGCGCTCTGTGCGGCCTGGAAATCCAAAGACCATGGTGAAATCGCCCTCCTCCATACCGTGCATGGACACGGGCAGATGGTGGGCCGGATCCAAAGGAATGTTGTCATCGCTGGGCTCTGCAGGAGCCCCATCCGGGCCACTGTAGATTCTGAATAATGAAAAATCACCGGTATGTCGGGGCCAAACCCAGTTGTCTGTGTCGCCACCAAATTTGCCGATGGAACTCGGCGGAGCCCCTACAAGACGCACGTCTGTGAACGTCCGTGTCACGATTAAAAACTGCTGATTGCCGTACAGAAAATCCCTCACCACCGCATCGTAATCAGTGCCATCTGTTGCCTCGCTCACCAAGGCTTCGCGCTGGGCTTTTGCGGCCTCTTCCCCTTCCTCTTTGGCTGCCCGCATGATGTCCGTGACGTCTTCTATGCGCACGATGAACATCGCTGTAAGGCCCGGGTTGATGAGTTCTTCCTCTTTTGACATGGCCCAAAAACCATCTTTGAGGATGTCCCGCTCCAAACTGCTGTGCGATTGAATCTGTCCGTAACCACAATGGTGGTTGGTCAAAAGCAGCCCTTGGTCAGAAATCACACTGGCCGTGCATCCGCCTCCAAATTGAACGATGGCGTCCTTCAAAGAGCTGCGGTTGATCGAATAGATGTCTTCCGCTGTCAGCTTCAGGCCCATGTCCTGCATGTCGCCCTCCACGGCTTTGAGCAGAGCAGGAATCCACATGCCCTCCGTGGCTTGAGCAGAAAAGGTGAAACACAAGGCCAAGGCCATCCACATCCCCTTGCGGAGGGAAGCGCCAACATTCTTACAGGTTGCAATCATGTCGGCAAATTAACGCTCCGAAGTCTTCTTTGAAGCGGAGTGGCCGCCTTCTGTTAATGCCAGGAATGCAAGGCTTGAAGCACGCGCCCTAAGGCCTCGTCTCCAAAGTCAAGGTGGGTGACCCACCGCACCTTGTCCGGGCCAAAAGCCGAACACAGAATGCCTGCGGAATGCTGGGCATCCACCAATTCAGCCGCTGGGCGTCCGTTTTTGAGCTGCGCAATGACGATGTTGGTGTCTACCCGTGCCACATGGTCAATCGCGGGATGCTCAGCCAATAAGTCTCCGATCCTTGCAGCCCGATCGTGGTCCTCTTGCAACCGATCGAAGTGGTGCTCAATCGCGTGAAGCCCTGCCGCTGCCAAAATGCCCACTTGGCGCATTCCGCCCCCCATTACTTTGCGCGTCCGGTGTGCCTCGGAAATGAAGTCTTTGCTGCCCAAAAGAACAGAACCTGCGGGGGTTCCCAACCCTTTTGACAGGCACAAACTGACGCTATCGAACAGCCGTCCGTAGCGGGTCCAATCCTCTCCCGTTTTGCGCAATGCGTTCCACGCCCGTGCGCCGTCCAAGTGAAAAGGCAATCCGAGTGCGCGGCTCGCCTCACTGCCCTCCGACAAGGTCTTCAGCGACTGGACTGCACCGCCCCCTTTGTTGACGGTGTCCTCCACACAAACCAGCGAGGTACGCGCAAAATGACTGTCTTCAGGATTGACTTCGGCACGAATAACCTCGGCGGGTACTGCGCCTTCTGCCGCGTCCACCAAGCGAACACTCGCACCGCTGTTTCTGGCAATGCCGCCACCCTCGTAGTTGTAGATGTGGCTTAACCGGTGGCAAATGACCTCATCCCCTGGTGCAACATGGACATTGATGGCGATTTGATTCGCCATGGTACCGGAAGGACAAAACAAGCCCGCTTCATGCCCAAAGCGTTCAGCCAATTCAGACTGGAGCAGGTTAACTGTGGGGTCTTCTGCGTAGACATCGTCCCCCGTAGGAGCCGCCATCATGGCTTTGAGCATCGCCTCTGTCGGCCGGGTGACCGTATCGCTCCTCAAGTCAATCATGGTAGATGTGGCTTCCGCCAAATTTTATGGGTCAGTTCAATTGCACACGCAAAGAAACTGTCGTCCCTTCTGCATGCCATACGTACTGCCCTTGCGCCAATCCCAATGCGGTCACTGCCGCTGTATTCTGTCCCTCTGACACCCTGCCTTTCTGTACCACCCTGCCGGTGACATCCCTCAAACTCCAGTTCCTCGTCCACCCTTGAAGGGCGCCGTTCCATGACAAAGTCCACCCTTCCACGCCATGGGCTGGATTGGGATAGACCTGAACCTGAGGCTCCTTCTTTCCCACCTCGCCAACGCTGTTGGTACAATTATAGACGGTCACAAAAATCGCGTCTGCATGGCTGCATCCAAAGGGGTTAGAAGCCTCTACTATGAAAGGGTAAGTTCCAGGGCCTAAATCAGCCCCGTCAACTACAATGAACTGATCGATACTGCCATTGCTCCAGAGATATTCCAACCCAGCGGGGGCTGAAAGCACCAATTGCTCATCATCACAAATGGTCGTGTCTGTGCCCAAGCTAAAGGAGAACGCGTCATCGTTGGCCTCTAGGGTAAAGTCCAATTCTTGCGTGCACCCATTGTCGTCTTCCATCACGACACTGTATTGGCCTTCGCCAAGATCTGAGATCACCGTGCCTGTTTCAATCACACCGAGTTCACCTGACCAGGTGATGGTGTAAGGCTCTGTGCCGCCTGCAACCCCCAAATAGGCTTCGCCATCGGGCAAGTCCGGGCAACCTGGAGCCACCAGTTCCAAGTCCAAAGAGATGGGGTCCGGCTCGTCTAAAGTGACCGAATACGTGAAGGTGGAGCCACAGTTTGAGACAATCACCGCTGAGTAAGTGCCACTAGACAAACCGCTGATCTGCTGCCCTTCGCCCGAAAAGCCGTCGGGTCCTATCCAGGCTGCTGTGAAATCAGACCCCACGCCAATGGGGTTGAGCACGACCGTTCCATTGGGCACTTCTTCCTTGCCTAAAGGACAGGCGAGACCTCCTGTGACGCCTGTGATTTGTTCATCTGTTTCTTGGGTCTGTATCGTCACCCCTGCTGTTCCCACTGAAGATGCCCACCCATCAATTTGGATCAGGTAGGTGGCGCCGCTGTCCAAGCAACCGGTCCACAGTGAACTGGCGTAATAAGCTCCCGGACCACATCCCCCTGGAAGATCGTCGTTGGCGCCCACCAGAGTATAGGTGCCGAAATCAGAACAATCCTCTGCTTTCCAAAGGGCCATTTGCGTATCAAAATCGGTGGTGTCATTGCACGCCGAAATGAGACAATTCCCTGCAGTGGCCTCAAACGTGAGCCAGGCAGATCCCGTGACTGCTCCCTCACACCAACCACCGTTGATTTGGCAACCATAGACACCTGGAAAAGTGCCTCCACCAAGCTCACCATAGGCCGCAGTGCAGCTGTCATTGTTGACCACAACTTGGGGGCCATTGACTTCGATCTCGACGGCGCCACAGGGAGAGTCGTAAGCAGGGCCAATAGACTCAAAGGGGTTGAAAGCCCAAAGATTGCCGTTTCCAGTTCCTGAAAAACTGTGGTTCACAACGCCCTCAACGAGCACCTCGAAAAAAGTACCGCCATCTCCGTAATCGTCAATGTGATGCAAATTCAGTGTGACATCGGGAGCGGCGCACAGTGTGTCCAAGATGAACGTCGAGTTCGAAGCATAATTCCCCGAAGGCGCCCCGGGAATACCTTCTCCGTCGCACCCCACGTTTTCTGCGTTGCCTCCCCAGTATAAAGGACTGTCTCCACAGGCCATGCCGTCGAGACTTAACTCCCAATACACCTCGTATCCCCAGGCATCTGTATGGACCCTCAGTTCAAAAGCCGATTCTCCTGCAGGACAATCCTGGGCCATCAAAGCGGAAGAGAGCAACATGAGTATCGGTAGAACGAATAAGCGCAGTCCTTGACAATTCATGGGCACAAAGTAAGACATGAGGCACTCCCATTGCCGTAAGTTTGCGGCCCCATGCGCATTTTGCTGTCCCCTGCCAAGACTTTCAGGAATGGCGACATCCCTGTCGATGCCGGAGCGAGCCAGCCTCTTTTCGCGGACAACGCGTCGGAGCTGATGTCCTCGTTATCTCTTGAGTCCGAGGACATTCTCCAGACCATGATGGACATTAGCCCGGATTTGGCACTGGAAACTGCAAGGCGCCACATGCAGTGGGGAGGCCCTTTTCACCCTGGCAATGCGCGGACAGCCATCCACGCTTTCCACGGCGAAGTTTTCCGTTCATTGGGCGCCGAGCGATGGAACGCCAGTGACCTGGACTACGCCCAAGACCGCTTGAGGATCATCTCTGGCCTTTACGGATTGCTGCGCCCCTTGGATTTAATTCAAGAGTACAGACTTGAGATGGGTGGGAAATGGTCTCCCGATGGCCACCAAAATCTATATGAATACTGGGGTTCGACTCTGGCGAACAGCTTGCATGAAGAGGACCATCATGACGACATCGTCAACCTCGCCAGTCAAGAATACTTCAAGGCCGTAGATCAGCCAGCCCTCAAGGACCGGTTCATCCACGTGCAATTCAAAGAAGAACGTCAAGGCGCCTACAAGATGATTGGCACCTACGCGAAAACTGCGCGAGGTCGCATGGCGAAATACTTGCTGCAAGAGAAGATCGACTCACGCGAAGGAATCCAGGGCTTCACTGAAGACGGCTACACCTTCAATCCTGCTTTGAGCGGCAGCGACACCCTCATTTTTACCCGCAACAACACCCCTTTATCATGAAAATCAACCCGATTCACACGTTGGCCTTGTCGGTCAGCTTGGTTTTTGCCCCTCTGGCTTGGACTGGCTGCGCTGTCAACGGTCAGAATACACCAACCACCGAAATGGAAAACAACAACGACTCTTTGAGCTATGCACTCGGTGTGCTCTTTGCCTCCAATGTTCAAAGTCAAGGCATCACAGACTACGTTCCTGGACAAATTGCCCAGGCATTTACGGACGTTCAGGCCGGAAATGCTGCAATGACGCCTGAGCAGGCTAACGAACTCGTTCGCACCACCATGCAGGCCAAAGAAGCCAAAGCCGGAGAATCCAACCTCCAAGCAGGATTGGCGTTCTTGGAAGAGAACAAAGGGAAAGACGGCGTTGTCGTGACGGAATCTGGCCTCCAATATCGCGTAGACCGCGAGGGAGATGGTCCCAGCCCAAGCGCTACAGACAAGGTCACCGTTCATTACCATGGCACTTTGATTGACGGCACCACCTTTGACAGCAGCTATGACCGTGGACAACCTGCCACTTTTGGTTTGAACCAAGTCATCTCTGGCTGGACAGAAGGTCTTCAAACCATGAAGAAGGGTGGTCAGACCACATTCTACATCCCTTCAGAGCTGGCCTATGGAGGCCGCGCCACAGGCGATGTGATTGGCGCCAACTCAACTTTGGTGTTCAAGGTGGAGCTCCTCGAAGTCGAGCAGGCAGACTGATTGAACTGAACATTTATTTTTAAAAAGGCGGAGCCCCTTCATTTGGAGGCTCCGCCTTTTTTATTTCTGTGTTTATCCGCCATTATACGGCGGTGAGAATCAGGATGTAACTGTTTGAAAAACAACAACAAGACAGATTTCAGACTCAAAATGAAACCTGAACTTGCGGAATGGAGTACGGGAGATAGAACCTCCCTCCACTATGCGTACATACGTCTCTTTTCTTTCCGTCTTTATCTCACTCCTCGCCAATACAACTTTGGCCCAAGTGGACCGCTGTCAAACCGATGAGTTGCAAGCCGCACTCATGGAAGACACCACTTATGCGCGCAGCTACTTTGCATTTGAAGCTGCCATCGCAGAAATGTCAGGCAGCACCCTGCGGTCAAGCGAGACCCATATCGTGCCCGTTGTAGTCCACGTGATGCATGCGGGTGCTGCAATAGGCCAAGGATCCAACATATCTGACAGCCAAGTATCCAGCGCCATTGATGCCCTCAATGCCGATTTCAGAGGCGATTTTGGCGGCGCTGATATTGACATTGAATTTGTCCTTGCCGTGCGCGACCCAGCAGGCAATCCCACCACAGGCATTTTGCGCACTGACGTCTCTGCTGTCGTCCCAAGCTTCTCGAATACGGGAATGGTGACCACCAGTAATCTTGACCCCGCATCAGAGATGAACGTCAAGAATCTAAGCCACTGGCCGGGAACTGACTATGTCAATGTGTGGGTGCTGCACAAACTCAATGGTGGCGCCTCGCCGCTCGGATTTGCCTATTTACCCCCCACATCGGGCACACACGATGGCATCGTCCTTCACCATCAAGTATTCGGAGTCGGAGACGAATATGATTTGCTCAACAACTACGACCTCAACCGAACCTTATCGCACGAGATGGGGCACTACCTGAGTTTGCTGCACACCTTCAACAATACCAGCAGTTGTTCAGACGAAAGCAATTGTTCTTCTCAGGGAGACAAGGTGTGTGACACCCCTCCGACGACGGGTTCTATTGGCTGTTCTGCCATGAGCTGTCCGGCCACCCTCGTCGAGAATTTCATGGACTATTCAAGCGATGCTTGCATGGACTCCTTCACCGAAGGCCAGCGCACCCGAATGCGCAATGCACTGGTGAGCCATCGCCAATCACTCTTGACGAGCGATGGCACCATTCCTGTCATGGCTACGGACATGGGACTCGCTTCGATCCAAGGCATCTCCTCTGCGGGGTGTGCTTCTTCCGTCGAGCCACAGGTATTGCTTCAGAATTTTGGCTCTGACGCTTTGAATTCGGCCACCTTGCAATTCTCCTTAGATGGAGGAGCCGTCAATGCAATCTCATGGAATGGCAATTTGGCCGCTGGCGAAACTGAATTTGTTGCATTGCCCACATTGTCTGCACCGGGTGGCCTTCACGATCTGAGTGTTTGGATCACCACACCCGACGATGGCTACGCGCTGAATGACACCATGACGGTCTCTTTTGAAGTCCTCACCGGGTCATTTGTAAACATGGAAATCCAGTTGGATGTGCTGCCCTACGGATTCAGCTGGAGTATAGAAAACACGGACAATGGAGCTGTCGTCATGTCCGGAACGAACTATGACAACTCGACTTACGCGGGCAATTTCATTTCGGAAAGCCAGTGCGCTACAACCGGATGCTATGAGCTCTCCGTGTCTGACCTGTTTGGAAACGGCCTGCATTACCCGCCTGGTGGTTGGTACTCCTTGACCGATGACAGCGGCAACATCCTGGGCACTGGGTCTGGAAATTTCGGCTCCAGTCAAACCCATGCATTTTGCATCGATGGAACCAGCGTGCCCCTTTGCGATGACCTCAATTTGAACGACATCTGCGACGCTTCCGAAGATTTGACGGTCACGGAGGTCTTGGGATGCACAGATGCCACGAGCTGCACATACGATGCCGACGCCAATACAGACGACGGGAGTTGCCAGTACTTGGATGCATTGGGCGATTGTGGTGGCGACTGTCCTGGCGATGCGGACGGAGACAACATCTGCGACAACGCTGAGATTCCAGGTTGCATTGACCCTACCGCCTGCAACTTCAACAATGCGGCTACAGACGATGCTGGAAACTGCACCTACCCGCCGGTCAATTATGATTGTGATGGCAACGTGACGGTCGTGGTCAATGGCTGTACCGATGCCTCGAGCTGCACCTATGACGCCAATGCCAACACCGACGATGGGAGTTGCGAGTACCTCGATGCGCTGGGCGATTGCGGTGGCGACTGTCCAGGCGACGCCGACGGAGATAACATCTGCGACAACGCTGAGATTCCCGGTTGTACGAACCCGCTGGCCTGTAACTACGATGCTGGAGCCACTGATGAAAATGGATCCTGTTCCTATCCCGATGCTGGATTTGACTGCGACGGCAATGTATTGGTGGTCGTAGAAGGATGCACCGATCCGAACAGCTGCACCTATGACGTTGCGGCCAACACAGAGGACGGCACCTGCGAATATTTGGATGCCCTTGGTGAATGCGGTGGCGACTGCCCTTCAGACACCGATGGTGATGGAGTGTGCGACAATGCCGAAATCGGGGGATGTACCGATCAGACCGCTTGCAATTTCGACGCCAGCGCCACGGAAGAGAACGGAACCTGTGAGTACGCTGAAGCAGACTACGATTGTGCAGGAAACCCCTTGAACGTGGTGGAAGGGTGCACCGACGAAGGCAGCTGTACCTATGACGCGGCAGCCAACACCGATGACGGAAGCTGTGAATACCTCGATGCTTTGGGCGACTGTGGGGGCGACTGCGCAGCCGACGTTGATGAAGATGGCATTTGTGACAATGCCGAGGTGTTAGGGTGCACGGACCCCATGGCCTGCAACTATGATGAAGAAGCCACCGAAGAGAACGACGGTTGTGAATATGCTGCAGAAGGATTCGACTGTGAAGGGAACCCCCTCACAAGCAGCATCTCAGAACTCACCGCATCGTCGTCAACACTGACCCCCTTCCCCAACCCCTCGCACTTGGGACAAACCGTGCAGGTCTTGGGGCTGTCCGACGAAGGACCTTGGACGGTCTCGTTGTGGTCCTCTGGCGGAAAGCTGATCCTGCAAGAGACCCGATTGGCCGCCTCTCAAATGCGCGGATGGAGCCTCGGCTTCCCTGCCCCCAATTTGCCCGGTGTGTATTTCGTTCAGGTGGTTTCACCTGATCAATCGTCAGGAGTTTCCAGCACTGGAAGGCTCATCGTCCATTAACACTTCCTCCCATCCATCGGAACAGCGTCGCGGTCTTCAACTTCGGCGCTGTTCTGCTTTCATCATGCAGCTCCCGGGCGGGAATTCGTATGCCCCAAGTTGGAGGCACTGTGTCGTGCAACTTTACAGAGTCCGTCAACAGCTCAAACAATACGGAGGCCGTGCCCAAACCAGAAAGCCCCTCCCAAACGGCGCAGGTATCTGCGGTGATGCTCCACCCCTCTCCATCGTGCAGGAGCGTGGAATCCAGGTATGAACGCTCTACTTTCCGCGCCCATTGAAATTGCCTGACGCCAACTGACGGAAAGGAGAAACACCACAACGGCAGAGAATCACCACCAAAACGGGCCATTTTTTGGATTTTCAAGCTGTCTAAGGGGAAGGTCCTCGACACCGGGACAAATGCCATGTCCCTGTAAGGCAACACATCCGTCGGTGCCGCAGCCTTTCGAACCACATGCTCTTTCATGGTTCTGGCCATGGGGGCCACCCTATCTGTTTGTCCCTTGAGCCTGTGCCAACCACGCCGGTAAAAAGGCACCGACCAAGTCAAGTGCTCCTGAATCTTGTATCCCTCTGGCCCCTGAGCGAGCCAGAGTGTCCTGGTTCCTTTGCTCTGAGAACTTGTGGTCAACGGACAAAATACCGAGTCCTCCGCGACCTTGACTTGCCCCATCTCTGTGGGTGAAAAAGCTCCTGACGGCAGGAATTTATTCGGCGACCAAGACGACATGGCCCATTCCAGAATTTCCGCTTCTTCGGTTGTGGCCCATTCAATGAAATGGGCTTCACCTTGGAGCGGGGCAGAAAGACACAGGGCGGTGTATGCCAAAGACGACACAGCCGCCATCAGTGCCAACCAAATCAAAGCCCTCATGATCCGGAACCCTGCTGAGGTGTGGGCGGGACGTCCAATATCTCGCCAATCACTGAGTCGCGCTGCTTGAACACCACCACCGCGAAGTATTCAGAAAGCAATCCCCAACCGTAGGAAGTCAACTGGATGCGCGCCGCACGGGGAGCCAGCCACGCGACCTGCCATTCCCTCGTCTTGTACAGCGCTTCTAACCCCAAGGAAACATGCCACACCATGTAAGGCACCCACCAGATCAAGGCACCCACTGCCCCCCATCCGCTCTTCCATAAAATCGCCGTGAGCAACAGAGGAACAAGGGCAACGACATAACACAGAAACAGGGTCGGCATCCAATGCAAGGGACGGAGACTTCCAGGGAAGAACCGGCGAATATTGACCCTGGCGCGGCCAAAGAACTCGACCTGTTTGCGGAATTGACGAAAATCCGTTCGACGCTTGTGATACACCACAGCATCCGGAATAAGGGCTGATTTCAATCCATGTGCGAGCAGGCGCATCGAAAATTCAATGTCTTCCCCCTTCACTGTAATCCGATACCCTCCACTCACCTCCCAAGCCTTGCGAGAGATACCCATATTGAAAGACCTGGGCTGGTATGTTCCCCACTGCTTCTCTCCACCTCTAATTCCCCCAGTCGTCAGCAGCGAGGTCATGGAATGGCTGATGGCTTTCTGGATGGGCGTAAACGATGCGTGTGCCGCATCCGGACCTCCGTAAACATCGATGTCAGGGTGCTTGCTCAAGAACGCTCCTACATGTTCGAAATAGCGCTCAGGAATCAGGCAGTCTGAGTCGAAAACCACCATCCAATCCCCTTTTGCGCGCTCAAAACCAAAGTTTCGAGTAAACCCTTGTCGCTCATTTTCCTTCCAGAAGTAATGGATGTCCAATCGGTCCGAAAACGCAGCCACAATGTCACGGGCATCGTGTTCACTGCCGTCCTCGACCACCAGAACTTCAAAATCCCTGACCGTCTGAAGGGTCAAACTCTCTAGAAGCTCGCGGATCTCATCCGGGCGATTGAACAAGGGAACTATGACAGAAAACTGCACAGCCCGAAAGTAGCACCGCTTGGCGGCCTGTGCACACCCCCTCGACAGCCATCGGCTATATTGCCGGCGTGATTACCCAAGACGCCCCCATTCTCGGCCTCCTTTTGGCCTGCCTCGCCCTGGTCTTCCACACTTCAAGGCTGCCTCGATTCGCCAAGTTTTACGGCATTGTACCTGCCCTACTTATGGCGTACTTCTTGCCCGCCATATTGAATTCAACTGGCATCATCGAAGCAGGTGAAGGCAGCAGCTTGTACTACGTTGCCAGCCGATACTTGCTTCCAGCGAGCTTGATCATGTTTTGCCTCTCGATCGACGTAAAGGGCATCATCAACCTTGGCCCCAAAGCGCTGATCATGTTCTTCGCGGCCACCTTGGGCATTGTCATTGGGGGGCCCACTGCTTTGCTTTTGGTGGGCCAAATCCGGCCTGATGTTTTTGGCGGTGACGCTCCTGACGCTCTTTGGCGTGGACTTTCCACGATTGCAGGAAGCTGGATTGGGGGTGGCGCCAACCAGACCGCCCTCAAGGAAATCGCGCAAGCGCAAGACGATCAGTTCAGCGTCATGATTATCGTGGATGTCTTTGTCGCCAACCTCTGGATGCCCTTCCTGCTTATAGGGGCCGGCATGAGCGCGGTCATTGACAAAAGACTCAAGGCGGATTCGTCTGCTGTTGATGAATTGAAGACCAAAGTGGAAGCCTACCAAAGCAGCATCGCCCGCATCCCTTCGTTCAATGACCTCATGGTACTGTTGGGTGTCATTTTTGCGATGGTGGGCCTGGCACATTTCGCAGGTGAAGGCATTAGCGAGAGCATGAGTTCTTGGTATACAAATGCTCTTGCGGACAACCCTGACTCAGCTGCGCGGTTTCTCAGCTCTCTCAAAAGCCCCTTCTTTTGGCTGGTATTCCTGTCGACAGTGTTTGGTGTTGCACTCAGCTTCACACCGATGCGTGCCTATGAGGGCGCTGGAGCCAGCAAATTGGCCAGTGTCTTCTTGTACGTCTTGGTTGCGACCATTGGAGCCAAAATGGATATCGGCGAACTGATCGCTTCTTGGAATCAGTATTGGCCTGTCTTGGTCATTGGTTTGCTATGGATGTTGGTCCACGTCTCCATTTTGCTGATTGTCGCCAAGCTGATTCGCGCGCCCTTCTTCTTTGTCGCTGTTGGAAGCCAAGCCAATGTTGGCGGAGCAGCAAGCGCTCCCATTGTCGCGAGCGCATTCAGTCCTGCGCTCGCACCCGTAGGTGTGCTCCTAGCGGTTCTAGGCTATGCCGTAGGTACAGTGGGCGCTGTGGTATGCATGGAACTCATGCGTTACCTGAGTGCCGTTGGATGAGGTAAATTGTTCTTCGCCGGTCAACTTCATCCTTTGTACGCAGAATCAAGGGCTGGTTGAACCACATTTCATATTCCTGGTTCACTTTACGAATGGCTTGAGCGCGTCGGGCACGCCTGGTTTCTTCAGACAGCTCCTCTGTTAGACCCAACATGGCATTGAGCTCCTCAGTAGTCAATGTTGAAGATTGCATGTCCACAAACTCCTGGGTGAGTTGCGAGAAAGCCCGCCCTGCAGCAGGTGCTGACTGCTCCCCCTGCACCAGCTGCGTCTGATCAGTCCGCATCTCCTTCACTGCTGGCAAGCGCTCTTGAATGGCGACTTGCCCCACCACCTTCTTGCGCGTCATACGCCCCACAACAAATGCCCCAATCATCATCAAGAGTGCCAAGAGCGACACGAAGATGCTTTTATTTTCTGCCGTGAAATGCAATGCAGTTTTTTCTGGATTGTCCTTTCCCCATTCAGCTGCAACGACAAATGGGAAGGCTCCCGCCTCTGCAACGGCATAGGCCGAATCAATGTTCCAAGTCAAAATCAAAGACTCCTCACCCTCCAATGAATGGTGCCTCATGGATAAAATTCCTTCCCTTGATATCCAATGAACGAACCCTTCGGCAGCCTTATATCGGTTCATAATTTCCTGAAGCTTCCTCATGCTGAAAGCGTCTACAAGGACGCTGCTCATGTCTGATTTCCGGACTACCAGTGTCTTGTGGAGCCCTGCCCAAATGATATATTTCTCCAAATCAAATGTCATCGTTTCATTGAAGATTAAATGCTGCTTCAACAAAGGATTGACCCGTCCTTCAGACCTCCATTCAAACCCTTCTTCCAACGACATAGAGTACACCTGTCTCGATTGCTCTCCATCCGCAGTGAATTCATCAGACTGATCGATGACCACCATCTCGTTTTTTTCAGCCTCTAACCAAGCATCAGATGCCATCACTTCTCTCGGCCCATTGAGACATGGCTGCAAATCCCACTCCCCTGCGTTGGGGACAAACTCAATGAAAAGCGAATGGTTATTCCAAAAACCCCTCCCTCCCAGCATGAAAAAACGCCCGTCCCAAAACACGCTCTTGGCTCCATGATTGAACCCCAGATTGTGGCTCTTACTCAGGTTGTTCCCCAAGGAGTCCAGCACAAGCCGCAAGTCCGAGCGGCGCTGATACCAATGGCCTTGACTACCGGGAACCATTGACAACTGCCCCTTGTCAAAGTGAATGTGATTCAGGTATGCCGACTTTTCTTTGTTGAGATAAGACCACGCTTTCTGAGTTGATTCAATCGCCAACCAATCATCTGGATCCATGCGAAAGAGCGGATCTTGTCCGAACACTCCATTGGCGGCGGCTCCAAACAAAAAAGCCACAAAAACAAACCTCATGTAACAAAGGAAGCGCCATCCCTTCTTGCGTGCAAACACATTTAGGGACATTAAGTTTACACAGACTTTACCCTAACACATATCACGTTTATTTGAGCATGCCCTGTTGGTCAAAACCCATTCAACTTCGCCGTTAAATTCTTGTGTTATCACATACTATGCGCGTTGCATATCACCCATCATATTCACATCCGTTGCCAATGGGACACCGTTTTCCCATGGCCAAATACGAATTGCTTGCCGGTCAACTTCAGCACGAAGGACTGGTAGAAACCACACATTGGTTGACTCCAACTCCTATTGAATGTGCGGCTGTATTCGATGCGCACGACGCGGACTACATTGATCAATTGGAAAAGGGATTATGGAGCCGCAAAGAGGAGCTCAGGTCTGGATTTCCATGGTCCCTGCAACTCATTGAGCGGGAAAAAATCATCATGGAGGGCACCAGACAGTGCGCACAATGGGCTGCGCAAGGTCATGTAGCCCTCAATATTGCTGGTGGAACCCACCATGCTTGCCGTGGACATGCGGAAGGCTTTTGCCTCTTGAATGACCTCGCGATATCTGCTTATGATTTGATTTCTGCGGGCCTAGAACGCATTCTCATCATCGATTTGGATGTTCACCAAGGCAATGGGACTGCACACATCACGGGCATGGATTCCAGAATCTTCACGTTCAGTATGCATGGAGCAAAGAATTACCCCATGAAGAAGCCCCCCAGCTCCCTAGATATATCATTGCCTGATGGGACAAAAGACCGACCCTATTTGCGGGCCCTGAAAGAAGCATTGGACCATATCCTTCCAACTTTTGACCCACAAGTCGCCTTGTATCAATGTGGCGTTGATGTATTAGAATCTGATAAGCTTGGCCGCCTGTCCATGAGCCTCGATGGCTGCGCCGAAAGGGACGCGTTGGTGCTGATGGCATGCCAACAGCACGGAATCGGAGTGGCATGCGCCATGGGTGGTGGATATTCAGAGGATACCCAGACCATTGTAAAAGCCCACATGAACACTTTCCGGACGGCTCGGGAAATCTGGACCTAATGGCCAGGGCGCTTAGAATAAATGGCCTGTGATCTCTCGCTTCGCCCGCAAGTAGGCCGCATTGTCGGGCGTTTCTGTCCCACGAAGTGTCAAGCGCTCGACCACGTTCACTCCAGCATTCCGCACCGCCTGCTCTTTCGATGGATTGTTGGTGAGCAACCTCACCGCCTTTACTCCATAGTGGGACAAAATCTCAACCGCGTCCGTGTATTCGCGTTCATCTTCGCCATGGCCCATGGCCGCATTGGCTTCGTACGTATCTAAGCCCTCGTCTTGTAAGTTGTAGGCCTTGAGCTTTTCGACCAAGCCAATGCCACGCCCCTCCTGCCGAAGGTAAATGAGCATTCCCCCGTGGCGTTTGAAGTGATCCAAGGCATTGTGAAGCTGCTCTCCACAATCGCAGCGATGGCTTGCAAAAACATCACCTGTCATGCACTCACTGTGAATGCGAACTGCCAATGGCGACTCTGACTCCAGTGCCTGCTCAACGCCACGGTGCAATACAACGTGGGGGAACTCCTCGCCCCCACGACCAAAAGCGCCGATCGAATAGTTCCCCCAAGGGCTCGGGAGTCGACTGGTGACCAACAACTTCATGGTGCAAAATTACGTCATGCCGTTGCGCCATGCCCGATTTGGGTACGAGAATGACAAAACGAAAAAGGGCCGCCCAAATGGGCAGCCCTTTCTCTCAAAAATCGCAATTGAATTATTCGCAAGTCTGACCAAACGCGCCGAGGATGACCAAGAGGTCACCAACAGCCGTAGAGCCATCGCCATCAATGTCCGTTGGGCAATCACTTGCTCCTGAGAAGATGCAAGAACCGTCTTCAGAACTAGCGGCAGCGTTGTAGTTGTCTGCATCAGGGTAGGTACAACCGAACACCAGTGGAGTCGCGCAAGAACCGTCGTCCTCTCCAGCGAAAGGACTGAATTCTGCACTCAATGGATCGGTACAACCTGCACAAGCTGAGCAGCTGCCAAAGCATACCACGTCAAGCGTCATGTTCGCTCCGGCTACTGTAATCTCACGGTTGAAGCCACCGAGACCATTGTCTGCTCCACAATCAGCTGGCACCGATTCTTGACCATCCCAAGTGTTGCCGTTGATGTAGATGAACTGGTAGGAGCCATTCGAGAGTTGAAGTGTGTACTCGTACAAATCAAGACCTGGCGTTGACATCGGCGTTGAACCGGGATCCCATGCTTGGAAAGCACCCGCAACGTGAACACCAGCCTCAGAAATGGTCGCATTGGACATGTCCAAACGCAGGGTCACCGTGTAAGAACATGAACCGTCGTCTGCAATGGCCGTGTCGTCATAATTCAAAGCTCCAGGGTCCGTGCAACCAGTGGCCACATCACATGCATAGCATGAATTCCAGCACACCACATCCAAAGTGGCAGCGCCCGTCACATCCATGGTGCGGTTGGTGAACCCATCGATGGTGCTGGTACAGGATGTGCCCTCAACGAACATCTCCTGGTCAGACCAGCCATCTACCGTGAACTTGTATTCAATGGTACCCGTTGCAATTTCCACAGTGACCTCATAGACGCCATTCGTGTCATCATCCGTCATAGGGATACAAGCTCCGCACCAACCGGCAAAGGAACCATTGAGGTTGACCGTGCCATAACTGCCCGTGTACTCGTTCATGTCCACCTGGAAGGTGACGTTGTAAACACAAGAACCATCATCGTCCGTAGCCAAGTCGCTGTAATTGTTCGCGGCTGAGTCGGTGCAACCGAACACTTGTCCACTTCCTTCACAATCGGAACAGCTGTTCCAGCAAACTACAGGCTCACTTTGGTTGGCGGCCAGCTGCAATACGCGGTTTGTGAAGCCGAAGTTCTCGGTCACACAAGCTCCGAGACCTGCCAAGTTTTCTTGGGCATTCCAAGCGTTGACCGTGTACTTGTACTCGTAGTAATCGCTTGTCAACGGAATGGTGGTAGAGTAAACGCCGTCGCCATCCTCGTCGAGCATGGCGTTGCAATTGCCACACCAACCATTGAACTCACCGTTCACGTATACAGAGTCCGATGCATTCAGAGGATATTCACTCATGTTGACACTGAATGTCACATCGTAAACACAGCTTCCGTCATTGGCCGTAGCAGTAGCATCATAGTTGGATGCAGAGTCATCATTACAACCCGCCACGTCATCTTGGCCGATGCAGGACCAGCAAGAAGCCCAGCACACTGCATCGAGGACCATGGGGTCCGTTCCTGCAACATCAAGGTCACGGTTTGTAAAGCCTCCCTCTTTGACCACGCAAGGGCCAATTGGATCGTCAAGAGGAGCCAAGTCTTCTTCATCAGCCCAAGAATCCACCTGGTACTTGTAGCGGTAATTCTCACCTGGAGGCAGGTTAATCGTTGCTGTCCAAATGCCATCCATGTCGTCGTCGCTCATCTGGTTGCAATCCGCACAGAATGCGTTCCAGCTTCCAGCAACGTTGACGAATCCAAACGTTCCTCCGTAGTTGTTCATGTCCACATTGAAGGTCACAGACAGGCTGTCTGTAGGATCTCCACCTCCACCATTGTCGCAAGGGCCGCAAGTATCAAAGCAGTTGACATCGAGGACAAGGTCAGCTTCACCAAGTGTGAAACCACGGTTGCCAAATTCGTCCGCTGGATTAAAGTCACATGCCGTTCCGCCTATGTTTTGCTCATCGCCACCCCATCCGTTGATCATGTACTTAAACTCATAGTCTCCAGGAGCGAGGTTGACCACGCCAGTGAAGACATTGTCTCCATCACCATCGGTCAGGACATTGTCACAAGGACCGCACCAATTATCAAAAGAACCCGTTACGTAGATGGTCTCCGTTCCATCCAAATTCGAATCGGACATGTCCACTTGGAATGTTACCGCGTAGGTTGTAGCAGGAATGTCACATGAACCATCTGTAGTGCACTGGCCAAAGCAAGTACTGATTGTCGTATCTGCATTCACTGCTGGTAGGAGTCTGTCGCTGAACTCGCCATCGGCGCATGGAAGACCGACCAGATTTTCTTTGGCTCCCCAATCCCCATTGTCGTTCGGGCTGTTGAGGAAGACATAATTGCCCGTGTAGCCAGCGGGAACCGCTACCGTTACCGTCCATGTTCCATCCTCATCGGCATCAGACATGGCATTGCCTTGGGCACCCCCAAAATAGTTTCCTCCACCGAGGTACATGCCATTGTCACCCACCGTGATGTTCGCCGTATTCACGTTGAATGTCACATCGTAGGTGTCGTTTGAGGGAGGTCCAGAACCGGTTCCATCATTCCAGAAGTAGATGTTGTCGAGATAGACATCCCAGCCTGCACCGTTCCCAGAGCCGTCAGCATTGAACTGACCATCGAACTTCATCTGGAAAACACCGTCCCACGACATGCCGTCAAAAGCTGCCTTTGTGAGATCGACACTGTTCCATGCCCCAGGTGTCAATGGCACCTCTACGAGGTATTCCGTAGCACCTGTTCCTCCATTCACTGGAGTCACTTTCAGCATCCGGTCATTGTCTGCGGCTACCCATACATCAACGTGAAGGTGGGTCATTCCTGACAAGTCGGTAAGCGTCACTTCGGTGCCCTGGTAGTTGAAGTTGGCATACTGCAACACGCTGTTGCCTGTTCCAGGATCATAAGCGGCATCCACCGTTCCTGACTGACCCCAACCTGGGTTGTAGTTGTTACCAATGTTGTCGTAAGCACCGCTGTAGACAGAAACAACATCACTCGCATCCAACGTTGGATCCGCTGCGTTGTCGGTTGGTCCGGTGGGGTCATCACCACCGCCGCCGTCATCACCTACACAAACGCCATCCGTACCGCATTCTCCAAAGCAGAAGTTGAAGGTGGTGTCTTGTGTAATGTTGTCGAGGTAGCGGTCATTGAAGTTTGTAGGGTCGCCACAAGGCAAACCAGCCAGGTTCTCCTTACAATCCCAGCTGCATGCTGCACCGCCGTTGGTGAAGATGTAGTAAGTGGAAATCCCTTCTGCCAAGGTCATGGTGATGGACCATGTACCATCACCGTTGTCAGTCAGAGGGTTGTCTCCAGGGTTACCAAAGGTGCCCCCTCCTGCGAGGTGAACGCCATCTGCTGAAACCTCCTCGTTGGACATGTTCACATTCCATGTGATGTCCACGGTGCCTTGGTTGTTCTGCTCTTCACATGTTCCACAGAAATCGAAGCATTGGACAGGAAGAACGAGGTCTGCTTCGCCCAACGTGAAGCCACGGTTTCCATTGCCATCACCAGGCACAAAGTCGCAGGCTGTTCCCAAAATGTTGGTCTCATCCCCGCCCCATGCGTTGATCATGTATTTGAACTCATATGTTCCTGGGTCCAAGCTGATGGTGCGTGTGAAAATTCCGCTGCCATTGTCAGTCAGGACATTGTCACAGGGACCACACCAACCGTCGTGCCCACCGGTCGCATAAATGGTTTCTGACCCATCCAAATTGGCATTCGACATGTCCACCTGGAAAGTAACGTTATACTGTGTGGAAGGCGCTGGACATGAACCGTCCGTCGTGCACTCTCCGAAACAAGTATTGATTGTTGTCGCTTCAGTAATGTTCGTCAGCAAGCGGTCGTTGAATTGACCGTCTGCACAAGACTGCCCCTCAATGTTCTCCTTACAGTTCCAACCACAAGCAGCGCCACCATTGGTGAACGTGTAGTTGCCGGTAAAGCCAACCGGGACCCCAATGGTAACGGACCAAGTACCATCCCCGTTGTCTGACATGGGGTTGTCCCCAGGGAAACCGAAATAAGTTCCCCCAGCCACGGAAACGCCGTCTGAGGACACCGTTTCGTTTTCCATGTTCACTGTAAATGTGACATCCACAGTCTCTCCAGAGGGAGGTCCGGAGCCCGTTCCATCGTTCCAGAAGTAGATGTTGTCGAGATAGACATCCCAACCTGCACCGTTCCCAGAGCCGTCAGCATTGAACTGACCATCGAACTTCATCTGGAAAACACCGTCCCACGTCATGCCGTCAAAAGCAGCCTTTGTAAGATCGACACTGTTCCATGCCCCGGGTGTCAATGGCACCTCTACGAGGTATTCCGAAGCACCTGTTCCTCCATTCACTGGAGTCACTTTCAGCATCCGGTCATTGTCTGCGGCTACCCATACATCAACGTGAAGGTGGGTCATACCTGACAAGTCGGAAAGCGTCACTTCGGTGCCCTGGTAGTTGAAGTTGGCATACTGCAATACGCTGTTGCCTGTTCCAGGATCATAAGCGGCATCCACCGTTCCTGACTGACCCCAACCTGGGTTGTAGTTGTTACCGATGTTGTCGTAAGCACCGCTGTAGACGGAAACCACATCACCTGCATCGAGGGTAGGGTCAGCAGCATTGTCTGTGGGGGTTGAGCTTGAAGCAGCTTCCACCACAATTGTTCCTACCATACCGTTAGCGGCATGCGACCCAATGCTGCAGTCGTAGTTGTAGGTTCCTGGTGTGTTCAATGTGACCGTACCCATGCAAACACCACCAGCTGAACCGCTATTCGCACCCAGCGAAAAAGACTCGGGATTGTTCCAAGTCGTGGAAGTGATTGTACTGGTCTCACCATTCACGTTATGGAACCCACCTTCATTTAAGAAGGCAATGGACTCACCTGCCGTGATGGTCAGTGTAGAGGGATTGTAATAGTAATTGCCAGCGAGGACCGTATGGTCTGCTCCCGAGCAATCTTGAGCCTGAGCGTAGCCGAATCCGAATAAGGCAATAAAAAGCAGCAAAATGTTGCGCATGGTTTTGGTGTTGCAGTTTGGAGTATTCAATCGCGCACAATATATGACGAGAAGGTGTACAACGTACACCAACCTTTCACTTCAGGGAATAACTGGCATATTATCATGCAAGAGGCAGCCATTCAGACTCCTAAAAACAAAATTATGCCCCTCAATAAAGCAGTGCAGTCGTGAACCTGTGCGACTACAAAAAACCCGAATTAGTCTCGGACTTTGGCAAACTGAGACATGTCAGAAGGGCGAATCATACAGTTCAACACCCCAGCTACCACCAGACTTATTCCTGCCAGCATCATGGTCTGAATGACTTCTTCTCCAAGCATTGTCTTGTAAGCCCAATTAATGCCCCCTAAGGCCGCCACAATCTGAGGAATGACGATGAACATATTGAACACCCCCATGCCCACCCCCATCCGGTCCGCCGGAATTGCGCCGGATAGCATGGCGTAGGGCATGCTCAAGATGCTTCCCCAAGCAATCCCGATCAACGCAAAACTCCACTTCAGATAACCTGAAGTCTCTGGAGTCCAAATCATCATCGTCAAAAACCCGACCCCTCCCAGCACCAAGCTCACGAGGTGTACCATTCGCCGATCAATCCTTTTTGTGCTGGTCCAAACAGACAGCAACAATGCGAATGCCATGCTGCTTAAACCGTACACCCCCATGGCACTGGAGACTGAATTTGCCGCCTCATTGTAAGCCGCACTGAGTGCGGCATAACCCTGGACCCCTTCACTGGGCAATGCCGCCCCAAACACATGTTCTGTCAATGCCGGTGTCGCGAAGGACCACATGGTGAAAAAGGCGAACCAACTAAAGAATTGTACCGCACCGAGCTTGATCATGATTCGGGGCATTTGAACAATGAACGCGGCGATTTCGGCAACACCACGGAAAACGCCCTGGCTTTCTTGCTTCTCGCGTTGAAAGGCCTCCATGTCCTTGGGCGGTTCCTCCGTTGTGGTGAACACGGTGTAAAGAATACTCGCCATGAACACAAATGCCCCTACGGCAAAGGACACATAAACACTTTGAGGAATTTCGCCAGCACCAGCCTGATTGGAAACCCCCAATTTGGTGACCAGCCAAGGCAGGTTAGATGCAATCCACGTCCCAATTCCGATGATCAGTGTCTGCAAAACGAAGCCATAACTGCGCTGTTCTTCAGGAAGCTTGTCGGCCACCAATGCCCGGAATGGCTCCATACTAATGTTGATGCTCGCGTCCAGAATCCAGAGAAAACCAGCTGCCATCCAGAGTGCTGAACTGTATGGCATAAAAAAGAGAGCCAGCGAACTCAGCACGGCACCCAGCAGAAAGAAAGGCCTCCTTCTGCCCCACCTCGGATGCCAGGTCCGGTCACTCATGTATCCAATGACCGGCTGCACCAAAAGCCCGGTCAGCGGAGCAGCAATCCACAACAACGGAATGTCGTCTTTGGACGCCCCGAGGGTCTGGAAAATCCGGGACATGTTGCCTCCTTGAAGGGCAAAACCAAATTGAATGCCCAGGAAACCGAAACTCATGTTCCAGATTTCCCAGAAGGAAAGCCGCTTGGTATTCATCGCGTGAAAATTGAAATGCCCTCGACCAAAGTGGCCAAGGGCATCAAATGTAATTCACTGAAGCTCGTACTGTTATTCGCAGGGACTGTCGAACACAGAGAGGAAGTCCAGCAAGTCTGCGGCACCAATCAAGCCATCGTCTGTTGTATCGAAGGGACAATTAGAACCCATGGTGAAGGAACATGTACCATCATCTTGGGTCGCCCCTTCCTCATAGTTCGAGGCATCTGGATACGTACAACCCTGGCAGCTTTCATAATCGCAGTTTCCAGAATCGACATTGGCACTGCTGTCATAATTGCACCCTCCTGGGTCGGTACATCCATAAATGCTGTTGGCCTCACCATCTGTGATGATCTGGTCGTCTGAATCTGCTTCTCCACCGCCTCCGCTGTCGGAGACCGTGCTTGTATCGTCTGTAATGTCTAAACCACTTACACTGCGCTCCCCTTCTCCTGCAATTGAATACGTTAAGCCCGCTTGAAAAGAAAAGCTCTCACCCAACGCCATCGTGATCCTCGCAACGCGGACAGCATGCGAACATCCAGGCCGGTTTGACAGCTCCTCGCAGTGGTTCATCGGTTCTCCTCCCACATCTCCGACAATTTCCCAACCGAGAGAATCACCCTCTGCCGCCAGAAGCTCACTGTCAAAATCTGCCATGGAGCTCAACGCAGTAGGGTCAAACCCGAACGGCACAAGTTCTGGACCTACCCCCACTTCCCCGCCTATGGTAAACCACGAATCAGACAGGCAATCCAAATTGGTAAACTCGACGCCACCTACATCAGCAGTGACTGCCATATTGGAAGGCTCCCAAGCATCGCAACTTTCCGATTGATAGAATGAGCCGAAGGGTTCAATATTCAGAGTAACGCCTCCCCCTTTTACCCCAATGAGCCGCTTTAATCGGATGGCATTCGGAGGCAGCAAGGCATACACCTCATTGGTGTAGGTCATCGCTGGACCTGCATTGTCCTCAAAATGAACGGTAACAGGCGCAATGGCCAAGAGTCCTGAGTAAACGCACACAGACTCATTGGAAATGATGACCTCAGGGTTGTAGTTGGTGGCTTCGGGATCTGAGCACCCCGCACAACTCACGTATTCACAAATGAGCTCCGTCTGTATGAGTGCCGAAGGATCGTAGTTACACGCCCCAGGATTTGAACAACCTTGACATGTCAGATACTCGCAGTTGTCTTCCTCTGGGAGTGCGTCAGGGTTGTAATTACACGCTTCCGTGTCCGCACAAAGCTCTGCAGCTGAAGGCGGATCAACTTGACAGTTCCCATCTTCATCTGGCACCGTCAATTCCGGATTGGAGTCGTCACAATCAATGGGTTGATAGAAGTAGGCCTCTCCAAACTCTGCGCAATCCAAATTAAACGGCGAGCCAATAACATCCACAGTGTCCGCCAATCGATATCCGTCGTTGTCTACGTCGCGATAGCACGACTCCGCACCGTTACAATCCCCGTCGATTCCGTCCCCGATGATGTCCAAAGGATTGCCGGGAAAAGCAAGGGCTGTGTTGTCATTGCAGTCACCTCCTTGGGACGCATAGCCTGGCCCAGGCTCACAAAGCAAAACTGCCTCCGTTCCGAATCCATCGCCATCATTGTCGACGTAATAGGTCTCAGGATATTGGCACTCACACACCTCTCCCACAGCATAAACCCCCAATTCTCCGCTTCCTCCGAGCTGTCCTTCAGGAAAGACTGAAACGTTGATGGAGCCTCCAAGCACACCGTCGGTCGTAAACTGACCCAACAAAACACGGCCATCCGGGGCGGGCAGGCCATTGGATTGGTTGTTCGTAGAAAACCACGCTCCTCCAATGCTCGAATTGATCAGCACATCACCGCCTTCTTCAAAGGTGATGTCCCAAGGCTGGGCCCCATCAGACACCACTTCAACGGCACCCTCACCTGCTGATGCATTGGGCACTTGATCTATTCCAATGGTCACCCATGAATCAAACTCTAAATCGGGGAATCCACCAAACAGGATGGGGTTGATGGCGTTGGGCGTTGCTGCTCCGAGGGCATCTTGATAGAACGATGTGGTTGTCGTGATGCTCAAGGGGAATTCAGAATCTCCGAATACCGCAGATACCTGATCCGTATC
>CAJQJX010000025.1 GCA_905478795.1 uncultured Flavobacteriales bacterium | reverse complement strand
TTTTTTTTGCCCTTGTTCTTTGAAAGAGAGGCCGGTGTAGCTCAGTTGGCTAGAGCAGCTGATTTGTAATCAGCAGGTCGGGGGTTCGAATCCCTCCACCGGCTCAATCATCGTCCAAAAATTGTACCAAGTTGGGGGTACGCCGGAGTTGGAGAGCCGGGGCAGACTGTAAATCTGTTGTCTACGACTGAATAGGTTCGAATCCTATTACCCCCACATTGTAAGTAGAAGCGGGAGTAGCTCAGTTGGTAGAGCGTCAGCCTTCCAAGCTGAATGTCGCGAGTTCGAATCTCGTCTCCCGCTCAAAAAATATTCGGTGCGCACCCAACGGGGTGGCTCCACACTGCCGATGTAGCTCAGGGGTAGAGCGCTTCCTTGGTAAGGAAGAGGTCACGGGTTCAATTCCCGTCATTGGCTCCATTGCACAGTGAAAGAAAGAATCCTTTTAATACGTTAACTCTAAACAAACCAAGACCATGGCTAAAGAAACGTTCGATCGTTCCAAGCCGCACGTGAACATCGGGACCCTCGGTCACGTTGACCACGGCAAGACGACCCTCACGGCAGCTATCACGAAAGTGTTGGCTGATGCTGGCTATAGCGAGGCTTCCTCGTTCGATCAAATTGACAACGCTCCAGAGGAAAAGGAGCGTGGTATTACCATTAACTCTTCACACGTAGAGTATGCGACGGAAAACCGTCACTATGCGCACGTTGACTGCCCAGGTCACGCGGACTACGTGAAGAACATGGTGACAGGTGCTGCCCAAATGGACGGCGCCATTCTCGTTGTGGCTGCGACCGACGGTCCTATGCCCCAAACCCGTGAGCACATCTTGCTCGGCCGCCAGGTAGGTGTTCCTACCATCGTGCCTTTCCTCAACAAAGTTGACATGGTCGACGACGAGGAGTTGCTCGAGCTCGTGGAGATGGAGGTGCGTGAGCTCCTCAGCTTCTATGAGTATGACGGAGACAACGTGCCTTGCATCCAGGGTTCAGCCTTGGGCGCTTTGAACGGTGAGCAGAAGTGGGTTGACACTGTCCTCGAGCTGATGAAGGCTGTGGACGATTACATCAAGCTCCCAGTTCGTGACAACGAGAAGCCATTCTTGATGTCTGTTGAGGACGTCTTCACGATTACAGGTCGTGGAACTGTGGCTACTGGCCGTATCGAAACCGGTATCATTAATACGGGTGACGAAATTGACATCTTGGGTCTGAATGCTGAAGGCATGAAGTCTACCATCACAGGTGTTGAGATGTTCCGTAAGATTTTGGATCGTGGTGAGGCTGGCGACAATGTCGGTTTGCTCCTCCGTGGTATCGACAAGAAGGACATCAAGCGCGGTATGGTTATCGCTGCTCCTGGAACGGTCACACCACACAGCAAGTTCAAGGCTGAGGTGTACATCCTGAAGAAGGAAGAAGGTGGTCGCCACACTCCTTTCCACAACAGGTACCGCCCACAGTTCTACTTCCGTACAACGGACGTAACGGGTGAAATCATCCTCGAGGAAGGCCGCGAGATGGTCATGCCTGGTGACAACGTAACGATTTCTGTAGAGTTGATCTACGGTGTTGCAATGTCCCCCGGTTTGCGTTTCGCTATCCGTGAGGGTGGCCGCACCGTAGGCGCCGGACAGGTGACCGAGCTCAGCTGAGACTCGGGTTTTCACTGAATATAAATCTGGGGAAAGAAGATGCCCAATTGGGGCATCTTCTTTCGCCGTCTACGGGCATAGCTCAATTGGTAGAGTAGCGGTCTCCAAAACCGTTGGTTGCAGGTTCGAGTCCTGCTGCCCGTGCAAATACACCGAATCGACATGGCAAACGTCATAGAATACGTCAAGGATAGCTACACCGAATTGGTGGAGCGTGTAACCTGGCCAGGCCCCAAGCAATTGCAGGAGGCTTCGGTATTGGTCTTCATCGCTTCCCTTCTCATCGCGGGCGTTGTGTTCGCAATGGATTGGGTGTTCGGGGTAAACTCAGCGGACAGCATCTGGCAAGGTGTCATCGGCTTGATTTACACGTACGTCATTTGAACGCCACAAGAACCATGAGCGAAATCGACAAGAAGTGGTACGTAGTGCGCGCCATAGGTGGGCAGGAGAACAAGGCCAAGGGTTTCCTTGAGTCCGAGATTTCCGCGGCCGGCTTGTCTGATTACGTGGGGCAGATTTTGATCCCGACGGAGAAGGTGTTGCAAATCAAGAACGGAAAGAAGGTCGCCAAGGAGCGCAACCATTATCCGGGATATGTGTTTGTGGAGTGTGCACTGGTTGGGGAGGTTCCTCACGTGATCCGAAACACACCCAGTGTGATCGGTTTCTTGGGTGCCGAGAAAAGAGGAGACCCGCTTCCGTTGCGGGCGAATGAGGTGAGCCGCATGCTGGGACGTGTGGATGAATTGGCCGAGAGCGAGGAGGAATTGTCTATCCCGTTCAAAGTCGGAGAGGTCGTCAAGGTGGGAGATGGTCCATTCAATGGATTCCATGGCACCATCGAGGAGATCAACGAGGAGAAGCGCAAGCTGAAGGTGATGGTGAAGATTTTTGGAAGAAAGACCCCAGTCGAACTGGGCTTCCTCCAAGTGGAGAAGGAATCCTGAGGCAGCAACTGATTATCACTGTAAGTAGAGTATATATATAAACCGGAACAGCCAGGACGACCCGTGCCTTGTACCAGAATGCTTCCCTGGACACTGCGGCCGACCTGTTCATTATAAATAATAGATCCATGGCTAAAGAAGTCGCCAAAATGGTCAAACTGCAAGTGAGGGGTGGCGCTGCCAACCCATCACCACCGGTTGGTCCTGCACTTGGTGCGGCAGGTGTGAACATCATGGAATTTTGCAAGCAGTTCAATGGGCGTACCCAGGACAAAGCAGGCAAGGTTCTCCCGGTGGTCATCACCGTCTACAGTGACAAGTCTTTCGACTTTGTCATCAAGACATCGCCCGCAGCAGTGCAACTCATGGAAGCCGCCAAATTGAAGAAGGGTTCTCCGGAATCCAACCGACAGAAGGTGGGCAAAGTGACGTGGGACCAGGTCCGTGTAATTGCAGAGGACAAGATGCCCGATCTCAATTGCTTCTCCATCGAATCCGCCATGAAGGTGGTCGCTGGAACGGCAAGGAGTATGGGGTTGAATGTGACCGGCGATTCGCCTTTCTGATCTTCAATCATCAGACACAATGGCAAAATTGACACGCAATCGCAAGGCCGCTTTCGAGAAGTTCGATGTGGACCAAGCGTATTCGCTCGACGATGCAGCCGGCATCGTGAAGGAGATTTCCTCCACGAAGTTCGACTCATCTGTTGACCTCGCCGTCAGCCTCGGCGTGGACCCGCGTAAAGCCAACCAGATGGTACGTGGTACGGTTTCTCTTCCTCACGGAAGCGGAAAAAACGTACGCGTACTGGTGCTCTGCAATCCCGATAAGGAAGCAGAAGCGAAGGAGGCAGGAGCGGACCACGTTGGTCTCGATGAATATGTCGAGAAGATTAAAGGCGGATGGACCGATGTGGACGTGATCATCACGACCCCCCAAGTGATGGGCAAGGTAGGAGCGTTGGGCCGAGTACTCGGACCGCGCGGCCTCATGCCCAACCCGAAATCGGGTACCGTCACTATGGAGGTCGGGAAGGCCGTCCAGGACGTAAAGGCAGGTAAAATCGACTTCAAGGTTGACAAGTATGGCATTATCCACGCTTCCGTAGGGAAGGTGAGTTTCTCGCAAGAGAAGCTCAAGGAAAATGCAAACGAAGTCATTCAAACCTTGATTCGTTTGCGCCCGTCTTCAGCGAAGGGCACCTACATCAAGAGCGTCTTTTTGAGCTCTACGATGTCCCCAGGTGTCCGGATCGAATCGAAAGCACTGAACAGCTGAACCAGGAACCCATGACACGCGAAGAGAAAACCCAAGCGATCGAGGAGCTCCAGGCCATGTTGAAGGATACCAATGTGGTATACCTTGCCGATGCTTCGAGTATGAATTCCGCAGATACGACGAAGCTGCGCGGAGAGTGCTATAAGGCAGAAATCAAAATGCAAGTGGTGAAAAACACACTGCTGCGCATTGCGATGGAGCGTACAGAGGGCCGTGAATACGGAGAGCTGTACGACGTGCTGAAAGGCCAAACCGCCTTGATGACAAGTACCGTAGGGAATGCCCCTGCCAAGCTCATCAAGGACTTCCGCAAGGGGGGTGAACGCCCTATCCTTAAAGGAGCTTACGTCGAGGAAGCAGTGTATATCGGTGATGACCAATTGAAGGCCCTCACGGAGATTAAGAGCAAAGAGGAACTCCTTGGAGAACTCGTTGGTCTGCTCCAGAGCCCCATGCGGAATGTCCTCGGAGCATTGCAATCTGGTGGCAACACCATTTCCGGATTGGTCAAAGCTCTTTCCGAAAGGGAAGGCTGACTTTGACACCTTTTACACAACTCAAACAAGTAACCCACAATTCCATATATCATGGCTGATTTGAAATCCATGGCAGAAGAGCTTGTCAACCTTACCGTAAAGGAGGTGAGCGAGCTTGCAGATATCCTTAAGGACGAGTATGGCATCGAGCCTGCAGCTGCAGCAGCAGTTGTCGCCGGCCCCGCAGCAGGCGGTGGCGATGGCGGCGCTGAAGAGCAGACTGAGTTCGACGTCATCCTCAAAGCCGCTGGAGGCTCTAAGTTGGCGGTCGTGAAGCTCGTAAAAGAGCTGACCGGTCAAGGCTTGAAGGAAGCTAAAGGTATCGTTGACGGCGCTCCCGCCACCCTCAAGGAGGGCGTAGCCAAAGACGAGGCCGAGGCCCTCAAAGCACAACTCGAGGAAGCCGGCGCAGAGGTTGAGATCAAGTAAGATCACAACTCGCTGAATTTCAGAAGGTCAGGCTGGGCGCAGGTCCCGGTCTGACCTTCTTGTACCCTGTATTTCGCAGGGTGCTCCCAAAACCAACCTGCAACACTGCGATTTGTTCCTCCCTCGTTAAGCCGCCCCCATGTTGACGCCACAACTGCAGCAGCGACATTCTTTCGCCACTACCACTCCGGACATTCCGTATCCGGACTTCCTCGATATTCAACTGCGGTCCTTCCGCGAGTTCTTTCAGCTTGAGACCAAGCCTGAAGACCGCGATACGGAGGGATTGTTTAAGGTGTTTAACGAGAACTTTCCCATCACGGACACCCGGAACCAGTTTGTACTGGAATTCCTGGACTACTTCATTGATCCCCCTCGATACAGCATCGAAGAGTGTATCGAACGCGGATTGACTTACAGCGTGCCGCTCAAGGCGAAGCTGAAGTTGTACTGCACGGACCCTGAGCACGAGGACTTCGAGACCATCGTTCAGGATGTCTACCTCGGCACCATTCCATACATGACCCCGAGGGGCTCATTCGTTGTGAATGGCGCAGAGCGTATCATCGTGAACCAACTCCACCGTTCGCCGGGTGTGTTCTTTGGACAGAGCCGCCACGCCAACGGAACCAAATTGTACAGCGCGAGGATCATCCCATTTAAGGGCAGCTGGATCGAATTCGCGACGGACATCAACAGCGTGATGTATGCGTACATCGACCGGAAGAAAAAGCTTCCTGTGACGACGTTGCTTCGCTCCATCGGTTACGAAGGAGACCGTGACATTTTGGGCATTTTCGACCTCGCAGAGGAAGTGAAAGTCTCCAAGGCCGGTGTGAAGCGGGTGTTGGGCCGCAAATTGGCCGCCCGTGTGTTGAAGACTTGGATTGAGGACTTCGTAGATGAGGATACCGGTGAGGTGGTCAGCATCGAGCGGAACGAGCTTGTGCTTGACCGTGATACAGTGCTCGAAAAGGAGCACATCGAGTTGATCGTTGAGTCTGGTTCCAAGACCATCATCCTGCACAAGGAGGACATCAACCAGGCGGATTACGCGATCATCCACAACACCTTGCAAAAGGACCCTTCCAACAGTGAGAAGGAGGCTGTGGAGTATATCTACCGTCAACTGCGGAACGCTGAGCCACCAGATATGGAGACGGCCCGCGGTGTCATTGACAAGCTGTTCTTCTCCGAGCAGCGTTATGACTTGGGAGAGGTTGGACGTTTCCGGATCAACCGGAAATTGGGCATTGACATGTCCGAGGAGTCCCGCACTTTGACCAAGGACGACATCATCCTGATCATCAAGTTCCTCATCGACCTCGTGAATTCGAAGTCAGATGTGGACGACATTGACCACCTCTCTAACCGTCGTATTCGTACGGTGGGAGAGCAACTGCACAACCAGTTTGGAGTGGGATTGGCGCGTATGGCTCGGACCATTCGCGAGCGGATGAACGTCCGTGACAACGAGGTCTTCACGCCAACTGACTTGATCAACGCCAAGACACTGAGCTCAGTGATCAATTCGTTCTTTGGAACGAACCAGCTGAGCCAGTTCATGGACCAGACCAATCCGTTGAGTGAGGTGACGCACAAGCGTCGTATCTCGGCCCTCGGACCAGGTGGTCTGTCACGTGAACGTGCTGGCTTTGAGGTGCGTGACGTACACTACACCCACTACGGCCGCCTCTGCACGATTGAGACTCCTGAGGGTCCAAACATTGGATTGATTAGCTCACTCTGTGTCTATGCGAAGGTGAACCGACTTGGTTTCATCGAAACCCCTTACCGTGAGGTGAACGAGGGCGTGGCACGTGTTGGTGGCGAAGGAATCACGTATTTGTCTGCCGAGGAGGAGGACAGTGCGACCATCGCTCAGGCTACCGTAGGACTCAATGATGATGGTACGTTTAAGAACGACATCATCAAGGCACGCCTTCAAGGTGACTTCCCTCTGGTGGCTCCCACCGAGATCAAGTACGTTGACGTTGCACCGAACCAGATTGCATCCATCGCGGCCTCGCTCATTCCCTTCTTGGAGAATGACGACGCGAACCGTGCATTGATGGGGTCAAACATGATGCGTCAGGCGGTTCCTTTGATGCGCCCGAACAGCCCCATTGTGGGTACGGGCCTCGAAAGCCAGGTGGCACGCGACAGCCGTGTGCTCGTTACCGCCGAGGCAGATGGAGTGGTCGAATACGTGGATGGCAACGAGATTCAAATCCGTTACCACATGGATGAGAATGACCGTTTGGTTTCGTTCGAGAACGACATCAAGGTCTACAACATCACCAAGTTCGCGAAGACCAACCAAGGCACCTGTATCAACTTGAAGCCGCTCGTGTCCAAAGGGATGCGTGTTGAGCGTGGAGATATCCTCGTGGAGGGTTACTCTACCCAAGCCGGTGAATTGGCTCTGGGTCAAAACATGAAGGTGGCCTTCATGCCGTGGAAGGGTTACAACTTTGAGGACGCGATCGTCATCAGTGACCGTGTAGTCCGTGAGGATGTTTTCACTTCCATGCACGTGACCGAGTACAGCTTGGAGGTGCGTGACACGAAGCGCGGTCAAGAAGAGCTCACCGCCGACATTCCAAATGTCAGCGAGGAAGCCACCAAAGACCTCGACGAGAACGGACTGATTCGCATCGGAGCCAACGTTGGTGCAGGTGACATTCTGATTGGTAAAATCACGCCGAAGGGCGAGAGTGACCCCAGTCCAGAAGAGAAGTTGCTGCGCGCCATCTTTGGTGACAAGGCTGGTGATGTAAAAGACGCTTCTTTGAAGCTCGGCCCCAGTGCAACTGGTGTTGTGATTGAGAAGATGCTGTTCTCACGCATGGTGAAGGACCGCAAATCCAAAGCGGCCGACAAGGCTGTTTTGGAGATGATCGACGCGGAATTTGATCAGGAGGCTGCAGTATTGCGCAAGGCCTTGATCGAGAAGCTCATGCAGGTCATCGGCGGCAAGACGTCTCAAGGTGTCCAGAACTACTACAAGGAGATGCAAATCAAGAAGGGCGTCAAGTTTACGCAGCGCGCCCTGCAGACCTTGGATTTCAGCATTGTGAATACCGAGGGGTGGACCCGCGACGAGGACAACAACAACCTCGTGAAGCGCGTCGTCCACAACTACAACATGAAGTACAACGACCTGCTCGGCACCTTCAAGCGGAAGAAGTTCCAGGTGACAGTAGGTGATGAGCTCCCCGCGGGCATCGTCAAGTTGGCCAAAGTGTTCGTCGCCAACAAGCGAAAGCTCAAGGTGGGTGATAAGATGGCTGGACGCCACGGAAACAAGGGTATTGTGGCCCGTATTGTTCGCCAAGAGGACATGCCGTTCCTCGAGGATGGAACGCCTGTGGACATCGTGCTCAACCCGTTGGGTGTACCATCGAGGATGAACTTGGGGCAGATCTATGAGACCGTCCTCGGATGGGCTGGAGAGAAGCTCGGCACCAAGTTTGCAACGCCCATTTTCGATGGAGCTCGCCTCGATCAGATTTCTGAGTTCACCGAAAAGGCGGGGGTACCCAACTTTGGTGTGACCCACCTCTACGATGGGGAAACCGGAGAACGGTTCGACCAGCCTGCTACGGTCGGTGTGATCTACATGATCAAGCTGAGCCACATGGTGGACGACAAGATGCACGCGCGATCCATTGGACCATACAGCCTCATTACCCAGCAGCCGTTGGGTGGTAAAGCGCAGTTTGGTGGACAGCGTTTCGGTGAGATGGAGGTGTGGGCCCTTGAGGCCTTCGGTGCCTCGCACATCTTGCAGGAAATCCTCACGGTTAAGTCGGACGACGTTGTCGGCCGCGCCAAGACCTACGAGGCCATTGTGAAGGGAGATCCGATGCCAACACCAGGTATTCCGGAGTCCTTTAATGTACTGATGCACGAGTTGCGCGGATTGGGATTGACCGTGGCCTTGGAGGCCTGAGTCACTCCTGCTTCAACCCATTGATCTTCACCAAAAGATGACCAACAACAAGACCCCGAAGCTCTCAAGCGACTTCAACAAGATTCGCATCAGCATGGCATCGCCCGAGGAAATCCTCGAGCAAAGCCATGGCGAAGTCCTGAAGCCTGAGACCATCAATTACCGGACCTATAAGCCGGAGCGTGATGGCCTGTTCTGCGAGCGCATTTTTGGCCCTGTCAAGGACTATGAATGCCACTGCGGTAAGTACAAGCGTATTCGCTACAAAGGCATCGTCTGTGACCGTTGCGGCGTAGAGGTGACCGAGAAGAAAGTCCGGCGCGAGCGCATGGGCCACATTCAGCTCGTGATCCCAGTTGCGCACATCTGGTACTTCCGGAGCCTGCCAAACAAAATCGGTTACTTGCTCGGCCTGCCGACCAAGAAACTCGATCAGATCATTTACTACGAGCGCTATGTGGTCATCCAGCCGGGTGTTGCCACCAAGACGGATGGCGAAGCGTTGGAGATCAATGAATTCCTCACCGAAGAGGAGTACTTGGATATCCTCGATACGCTGCCCAAGGACAACCAGTACCTCGACGAAAAGGACCCCAACAAGTTTGTGGCGAAAATGGGCGCTGAAGCCCTGCACGACATGTTGGGTAGCCTTGACTTGGATCAGTTGAGCTACGACCTGCGCCATGCGGCCAACACGGAGACGAGCCAGCAGCGTAAGAACGAGGCGCTCAAGCGTCTTCAGGTGGTCGAAGCTTTGCGTGACGCCAACCACAGAATCAACAACAATCCCGAGTGGATGATTGTGAAGGTGGTGCCGGTGATTCCACCAGAGTTGCGTCCATTGGTTCCCCTCGATGGAGGCCGTTTCGCGACGTCTGACTTGAATGACCTCTACCGCCGCGTCATTATCCGCAACAACCGTTTGAAGCGCTTGATCGAGATCAAGGCTCCTGATGTGATTTTGCGGAATGAGAAGCGGATGTTGCAAGAGGCTGTAGACAGCCTGTTCGACAACAGCCGGAAGTCCTCTGCTGTGAAGACAGAGAGCAACCGTCCGTTGAAGTCGCTTTCAGACAGCCTCAAGGGCAAGCAAGGACGTTTCCGTCAGAACCTGCTCGGTAAGCGTGTGGACTACTCTGCGCGTTCTGTCATTGTCGTAGGACCTGAGCTCAAGCTGCACGAATGCGGCATGCCAAAGAACATGGCAGCCGAGCTCTACAAGCCGTTTATCATCCGTAAGATGATCGAACGTGGAGTGGTCAAGACGGTCAAGTCGGCGAAGAAGATTGTGGACGCCAAAGAGCCCGTTGTATGGGACATCTTGGAGAACGTGATGAAGTCGCACCCCGTGTTGCTCAACCGTGCTCCAACCCTGCACCGTCTCGGTATCCAGGCCTTCCAGCCCAAGATGATCGAGGGCAAGGCCTTGCAACTTCACCCGCTCGCTTGTACAGCGTTCAACGCTGACTTCGACGGTGACCAGATGGCGGTTCACCTCCCATTGGGCCCTGCGGCCATCTTGGAGGCGCAATTGCTGATGCTGGCCAGCCACAACATCTTGAACCCTGCGAATGGTGCGCCGATCACGGTTCCATCGCAGGACATGGTATTGGGCCTCTACTACATCACCAAGGAGCGCAAATCCACCAAGGAGGAGCCCGTGAAGGGAGAAGGCATGACCTTCTACTCTCCAGAGGAGGTGATCATTGCATACAACGAGGGCCGTGCTGCATTGCATGCATGCATCAAGGTGCGTTGGGAAGACCACGAGGGCAACAGCTCCATCATCGACACCACTGTGGGCCGTGTGCTCTTTAATGAGGTGGTGCCGAATGAAGCGGGTTATGTCAACGAGCTCTTGACCAAGAAGAGCCTCCGGACCATCATCTCGGACGTTTTGCTCGCAGTAGGTGTTCCAAGAGCGGTTCAGTTCTTGGACGACATCAAGCACCTTGGGTTTACCATGGCCTACAAGGGTGGTTTGAGCTTTAACCTCAACGACATCATCATCCCAGAGGAGAAGGTGAAGTTGGTCGATGCAGCCAATGAGCGCGTCGGTGAGGTGATGGACAACTACAACATGGGCCTCATCACCAACAACGAGCGTTACAACCAGATCATTGACATCTGGACGAACACCAACTCGCGGTTGACGAACATCTTGATGGATCGTCTGGAGACTGACAAGCAGGGCTTCAACTCCATCTATATGATGATGCACTCTGGAGCCCGTGGTTCCAAGGAGCAAATCCGTCAGTTGAGCGGAATGCGTGGTCTGATGGCCAAGCCGCAGAAGTCCAGTGCTGCTGGAGGACAGGACATCATTGAGAACCCCATCCTGTCGAACTTTAAGGAGGGCCTGTCCATCTTGGAGTACTTCATCTCTACGCACGGTGCCCGTAAGGGTCTGGCGGATACGGCTTTGAAGACGGCGGACGCGGGATACTTGACCCGTCGACTTGTAGACGTGGCGCAAGACGTGATCATCAATGAGCAGGATTGCGGCACCATCCGCGGTCTCACAGCTACGGCGTTGATGAAGAACGAAGAGGTTGTAGAATCTCTTGCGGACCGCATCATTGGTCGTACTGCTGTTCAAGATGTGAACCATCCTGAAACCGACGAGTTGATTGTGTCCAGCGGTGCTGAGATTACGGAGGCTGTGGCCGCTATGATTGAGGAGGCTGGTATCGATGAAGTCGAGATGCGCTCAGTGCTGACTTGCGAGAGCCGCCGCGGTGTATGTGCGAAGTGTTACGGCCGAGCCTTGAGCTCAAACCGTCTGGTCCAGGAGGGCGAGGCAGTGGGCGTGATCGCCGCGCAGTCCATTGGAGAGCCAGGTACACAGCTGACGCTGCGTACGTTCCACGTAGGTGGTACGGCGTCCAAGATTTCTGACGAGAATGAGATTGTCGCACGTCAAGAAGGCGTGGTGGAGCTCGAAGATTTGAGAACCGTTCAGCGGGCAACCCCAGACGGGGAAGTCGAGACTGTGGTGGTTTCCCGTTCTACCGAGTTCAAGGTGATCGACCCAGAGGTCGGCATCACATTGAGCTCTACGAACTTGCCTTACGGTGCTGTCCTTCAAGTGAAGAATGGCAAGAAGATCAAGAAGGGAGATATCATCTGTACTTGGGACCCCTACAACAACGCGATCATCAGTGAGGAGCAGGGAACGGTGGTCTTCGATATGATCGAGGACGGCGTGACCTATCGCGAGGAGTTGGACGAACAGACCGGCTTCCGTGAAATCGTCATCACCGAAACCAAGGACAAGAAGAAGAACCCTGCCATTCACATCGTAGGTCCCAAGAAGGAAGTACTCAAAGTGTATTCCCTTCCAGTAGGTGCTCACGTCAGTGTGGAGGAGGGTGACTCCGTTGAGACTGGCCGCATTCTTGCCAAGATTCCCCGTATCGCGGGTAAATCTGGTGACATTACGGGAGGTCTGCCACGTGTGACCGAGCTCTTCGAAGCACGGAACCCTTCAAACCCTGCAGTGGTTTCAGAGGTGGACGGCATTGTGACCTACGGTAAAATCAAGCGGGGTAACCGTGAGATCATCGTGGAGAGCCGCACAGGCGATAAGCGCAAGTACCTCGTGCCATTGTCCAAGCACATCCTCGTGCAGGAGAATGACTTCGTCAAGGCGGGAATGCCAATGTCTGACGGTGCGACAACACCAGCTGATATTTTGGCCATTCAAGGACCAACTGCGGTTCAGGAGTATCTCGTGAATGAAATCCAAGAGGTCTATCGCCTCCAGGGTGTGAAGATCAACGACAAGCACTTCGAGGTCATCGTGCGTCAGATGATGAAGAAAGTGGTGGTGGAAGATCCGGGTGACACAAAGTTCCTCGAGAAGCAGTTTGTAGAGAAGAAAGACTTCATCGACGAGAACGACCGCATGTTCGGCATGATGGTGGTGACCGAGGCTGGTGACAGCAAGGAGTTCAAGGTGGGTCAAATGGTCTCTGCGCGTCAATTGCGCGACGAGAACGGTACCATCCGACGCGAAGACGGTCAACTTGTCGAAGGAAGGGAAGCGATGCCGTCAACGGCGCGTCCTTTGCTCCAAGGCATCACGCGGGCTTCTTTGCAGACCAAGTCCTTCATCTCAGCGGCGTCCTTCCAAGAGACCACCAAAGTCCTCAACGAGGCTGCGGTAAGTGCCAAGGAAGACCACCTGAGCGGCTTGAAGGAGAACGTCATCGTAGGACACCTTATCCCTGCGGGTACAGGCATGCGTCACTGGCACGACCAGGTTGTGGGCTCACAAGAAGAGTTCGACCGCTTGGTAGAGGCTGGTGAAGGCGAAGCTGAGGAAGTTCCTTCGGAATAACCTACTTGGCGCAGAAGCCAAAAACCTGAATTGCAAAAGGCGGCCCAAAAGGCCGCCTTTTGCTTGGGCAGAGGTTTTGATGGGGGTCAATTCAGCATGGCCGCACCCGCGAACCCTCCTTTGTCTTGAGGAGCGGGGCCATCGTAACCGAAGAGCCGATTCTGCTTGATGATCTGGTCCACTTCCAGCGGGACGAGGTCTTCCCAGCCCGTTTGACCATCTCTGATCATGCGCAGCACCTCCACACTGAAGATGTCCAATAAGGACAGGTCGTCGAGCTGAATGTCACAGATCCGCTTGTTAAAGAGCAGATAGTCGTACAGGGGCTTGATCCTGGGGTGAATGGGGGCGTTGTCCGTTCTGATCAAGACGTCATTCTTGGCGTCGTGCCATGGATAGGCATACACCTTCAGGTCTCGGCTGAACATGATGCCGAAAGCTTCCAAAATGCCACCATTCAACTCACGGTAGTAACGCTCATTAAAGAGGTCCATCATGGCGTTTCCACCCATGATGACGCCCATGCGTTTCTTGGTGTAGCGCGAGAAATACTCAATGAGTTTGTAGTATTCCTGGTAGTTCGAGATCAGCACTGTATGCCCTAAAGAGCATAGAATATCCGCCCGGTCCAAGAAGTCTTTTTCGTCGATGTCCCCCTCCGCTTTGAGGTTGTTGAGTGTGATTTCAAACAACAACTGAATGTTGGTCTCATCGACCCTGTTTTCCTCACGGAAAAGGGACAGGCCCCGCTCCATCATGTCGAGGTTCACCTTGGTAACAGGGCGGAAGCTGCCACGAATGGCGAGGATGTTCCGCTTGTACAGCACATCGGCTGCCTGCAAGTTGCGTCCGTCGGGACTAAAGATGACCGCATCGGTCATGCCGTGCTTGACAAGTTGAAGAGACAGCAAACGGTTGTCAACACCTGCAAAATCAGGGCCATTCATCTGAATGGTGTCGATTTCAATGCGGTCCTTGTCCAGCTCGTCATAGAGGCTTTGCAGCAGGTCGTTCGGCTGTTTGTACAAAAAGTGACACCCGTAGATCAGGTTCACCCCCAAGATTCCAATGGTGGCATGCTGGAGCAAAGCATCGGACTCGTGGAACCGGGCGTGCAGAATGACTGAGTTTGGCTTTTTGTTGGGGCCGGTTTGAAAGCGGAGGCCAAACCAACCGTGTCCCTCAATTGTTTTGTGGTAGTTGATGGTGGCCACGGTATTCGCAAACGCGAAGAACCGTTTTGACGGGTGCTTCTCCCGTGGCAGCCGTTCTTCGCACAACCGGTATTCGTGGTCAATCATCTTGTTGACCCGGGCTTCGCACACGTAGCGCCCTGAGGGCTCTACTCCGTAGATCGCATCGCTAAAGTCCTTGTCGTATGCACTGATCGTCTTAGCAATGGTGCCACTCGCACCTCCAGCGCGAAAAAAATGACGCACCACCTCTTGACCTGCTCCGATCTCGGCAAAAGTGCCATAGAGATCGTGGTTCATGTTGATCCGCAGGGCCTTTTGCTTGGCCGAAAGGACGACACGGTTGGATTCCACGGTGTTTGTTGATTGAGGGTGTTGCTCATTGCAAAGGTACCTATGTCAAGTTGGAACGCCGGAGCCCTCTCGGATTAACTTTGCCCATATGGGCGTTCACCTCACTCTTCTCGGTACCGGCACATCGCAAGGCGTCCCCGTGATCGCATGTGATTGTGGGGTGTGTGCCTCCTCAGATCCCCGCGACAGCAGGCTGCGTTCCAGTGCGATGTTTTATGTGGATGGGGCGGATGCTCCAGATGGTCCGCGGCATTTGGTGATTGATACAGGCCCAGACTTCCGACAGCAAATGTTGCGGGAAAAGGTCGATTCGGTCGATGCCGTCCTGTTTACCCACGAACACAAGGACCATGTGGCTGGCTTGGATGACATCCGGGCTTTCAATTTTCGCTTGAAGCGAGATATGGATGTGCACGCGACCCCGCAGGTTCAAGAAGCGCTGAAGCGCGAATTCCATTATGTATTTCGCGAAAACCCATACCCTGGAGTTCCACAGGTTCGCCTCCACGGATTGAACGAGGACCCCCAAAACATTGGCGGTGTAGAGGTGTTGCCACTGCCCGTCATGCATTACAAGTTGCCCGTTTTGGGCTTCAGAATTGGACCGATTGCCTACATCACCGACGCCAACGCATTCAGCCCCCTGACCTGGGAGCGCCTCGAAGGGGTAGAGGTTCTCGTGCTGAATGCTTTACGCAAGGAACCCCACCTGAGCCATTTCAACCTCGAGGAGGCTTTGGAAGTCATTGAGCGGGTAGGACCTCAGCAGGCGTACCTCACCCACATCAGCCACTTGCTTGGCAAGCATGAGGACATCCAAGCAGAATTGCCCAAAGGAGTCTCCCTCGGTTGGGATGGACTGCGCATCTCTACCCCATGACCCGGATTCTGCACACCTTATTTGTGGCCCCCATTGGCCGGTTGCCATACGCATTGCTCTATCCGTTGGCCGATGTGCTTTCGCAATGTCTTTGGTGGTCGGGATATCGCCGTGAGGTTGTGGCGTCCAACCTCAAAAGGGTTTTTCCAGAGATGTCTGAGCCCGAATTGCGCCGCACTGCGCGCCAATTCTACACCCACCTTGCCGAGGTCCTCGTAGAGTCTTTGCGGCATTTTCATGCGGGCCCAGAGGAGTTGCTCAAGCGCTATCACCATGTCAACCCCGAGGTGTTGGCCCCATTCGCCAACAAGCCGCCAGGCGTGCTGCTGTCGTGTGGCCATTTTGGGAATTGGGAGCGCTTTGCTGTCACGGTCGGAGCGGCGTTACCATTGCCTGTGATGGGCGTGTATAAACCCCTATCTAATGCGTTTTATAACGACCTCATTTTGCGGACGCGGGGCAAGTTTGGGACGGAACTGGTGCCCATGAAGCGGGTCTCAGCATGGATGGTCGAAGAGTTGGGAAGGGCCAAGGCGGCGACGCTCGCGGTGGACCAGCGCCCATTGGACCCCAACAAGGCGTGGTGGATGGAATGGATGGGGCAGGAGACCGCCATGCATTTTGGCTTGGAGGCTTTTGCACGAAAATTTGATATGCCAGTGGTGTTTTTTGGGGTGCGCAAGGCCAAAGGCAAACCCCGCGGTTACTGGGAGGTCCATTATGAATTGATCACCGAGACCCCCAAGTTGTGGCCCAAAGGCGCCTTGCTCAAGGCGACCTATGACCGGATTGAGCAGCAATTAAGGGAAGATCCTGCGCATTGGCTGTGGTCTCATACCCGTTGGAAGCACGCGCGGCCAGAGGGTGTTCCCCTTCACCATGTCGAGGTCCCGCGGGACTCTGAAATTCCACGAGAGCAGCCATGAGTTCGATGCACGGAATGGATGCTCCTTTGGCTGAGCGGATGCGGCCCAAATCGCTCGCAGATTATGTGGGGCAAACCCACTTGGTCGGAGCGGATGCGACCCTGCGCAGGGCCTTGGAAGCGGGGCAGTTGCCTTCCATGATCCTGTGGGGCCCGCCGGGGGTCGGGAAGACCACATTGGCTCGGCTCATGGCAGAGGCGACGGGCCGTCCTTTCCACCAGCTCAGTGCCATACGAAGCGGGGTCAAGGAAGTCCGAGAGGTGATCGACAGCGCAGAACGCCAAGGGATGTTTAGCACCCGGGCCGTGCTGTTCATCGACGAGATCCATCGCTTTTCCAAGTCTCAACAGGACAGCCTGCTCGGTGCCGTAGAGCGCGGATCGGTCACGCTGATCGGAGCCACGACAGAAAACCCCAGTTTCGAAGTCATTCCTGCCTTGCTTTCACGCAGTCAGGTGTATGTGCTGAAAGCTTTCGGACGTGAGCAGTTGGAAGCTTTGGTTCACAGGGCCTTGTCGCAAGATGAGTGGCTAAAAGAGCACCATGTGGAGGTGCGCGAGTGGGATGCTCTGCTGCGGGCGAGCGGCGGCGATGGCCGGCGCTTATTGAACGTGCTTGAACTCGTGGTGGCGGGTGCGGCCGCTGAGCAAAATGGAAGTTCGGGCGCCATGGCCGTAGACGATGACCTCGTTGCGCGGTTTGTTCAGTCCAACTTGAGCCGCTATGACAAGACCGGAGACAACCATTACGACATTGCTTCCGCCCTTATTAAGTCCATTCGCAGCAGCGATCCGGATGGCGCTGTCTATTGGTTGGCGCGCATGATCGAAGGAGGGGAGGACCCCAAGTTTATAGCGCGGCGTTTGCTCATCTCCGCCAGTGAGGACATTGGCCACGCCAATCCCACCGCCCTCGTCTTGGCCAACGCCACCTTCGACGCCGTTGAACGTCTGGGCTATCCAGAGTGCCGCATTCCGCTTTCCCAGTGCGCCACCTATTTGGCGACCAGTCCTAAATCAAACAGTGCCTACGCCGCAATCGGCGGCGCCCAGAAGGCGGTCCGCGACCATGGTGACTTGCCCGTTCCCATGCACCTGCGCAATGCGCCGACCCAACTGATGAAGGAGTTGGGCCATGGCAGTGGCTATCAATACGACCACGACCACGGTGGATTCAGTGGCCAAGAGTGCCTGCCTGAAGAATTGAAGGGGCGCCGATTTTTTAAGCCAGGTCACAGCCCCAGAGAGCGAGGTATATCAGAATTCTTGCGCAGTTTGTGGGGCGATAGAAAGGGTTGATTGCGCGATGTTTAAGAGGCGCGAGAGCGCCACATTCACGCGAAAAATCGGGTGAGGCTGTAACCTTCTTAAACACCGTGCGTATCTTTGCCGCCCGCCATCGAAAGCGATGTGCAAGCCGATATAGCTCAGCTGGTAGAGCAACGCATTCGTAATGCGTAGGTCAGCGGTTCAAGTCCGCTTATCGGCTCAGGAAAGCCCCTCTCGCGAGGGGCTTTTTCGTGAATGGCTCCCACAGATATCACCGTTGGGGGGCGAAGAGAACGCCGGCATAGAACAGGACCGCCGTCAGCGAAGCGATGAACAAACACGGGGATCCATGGGCGGTTGAATGACATGAGTCAATAGGACCGGCGTTGGCGTTTGCGCTTAAAGAGGCCCCCCACCTTGTTGGCGGCGCGGCGGGTCCAGGGTATGGGTTTTCCGGACCGGAACATTCCCTGGTACCAGCTGTCGGGTCCACCACCGCGTCGCATTCGCTTAGAGGCTCGGCGCTGGGCCCTCCATCGTTTTCGGGTCGCCCGGTCTTGGGCCTTCCAATGGGCCTTACGCCCTGCTTTGAAGGCGGCGTTTTCTTTCTGTTCGCGCTCCTTTTGGAGCTTGATCTGAACCTTTCGCTGTCGCTTGGGATTCTGGGAACGGTCACGCTGCGCCTGCGCTGTCCAAACGGTCAACAGGCAAAAGCACACAACGCTCCACCGCTTCCACAGACTGCCGCTCATCTTCAATCGGGTTCTACCACAAACCGTGTCCATGACGTGGGCATATTCGTGGGGTCCTCTTCAGGTACGCCCAGCAGGGCGAGGATGTAGGTGCCAGCAGCGAGGTGTTCCACCGAAATGCTCAAGGTGGTCAGGGCCTCTTTTTCGCGTTCAATGTGGCCTTCCAAGACGGTGCGCCCCAAGCCGTCCAAGATGGACCAGGTTAGGGGTGTTCCTGAGGCTGAACGCAGGTTCTCTTCCTCGAAAACCACATGAAGAATCCTGGCCGAGGCACCAACGGGATTGGGGTATACGAGCAAATTCTCCGTCTCTCGCGGCGCCCTCCCGCCGAGCAAGAGGTGGGCCTTCCAGAGATCGGGAATGCCATATCCACACACGGTGTCGGGAGCGTTCCATTGGTGAGCGGATTCGAGCAAGGCGTTGCGGACGTCTAACGCTGAAGCGAGGGGGTGTGCACTCCACAAGCTGGTGGCGGCACCGCAAAGGATGGGAGAAGCAAAAGACGTGCCGTTGCCCGTGCGAATCGAGCCGTCGGGATGGACATAGACGGCGTCTTGCCCTGCGGCACAGAGGTCGGGTTTGATGCGGCCATCGGCGGTAGGGCCATAACTGCTGAACCCCGCGTGCTGTCCACTTGGGGTGACCGCACCTACTGCAATGACTTCGTCCCCGTCGGCTGGGGCAGTCACCTTTTGCCAAGGACTGTTTCCACTGTTTCCGGCCGAGTTGAAGACAAGCATGCCTTTTGACGCAGCGATATCGGATGCCCGAGTAATGGGGAAGGTGTTGCCGTCCAATTCCGCCAAACTGTGGCTGTCACTGGTTTCGTCAAACAAAGAGTAACCCAACGAGGTGTTTAAAACATCACATCCGATGCTGTCTGCGCGCTCAGCAGCAGCAACCCAGTGGTACTCTTCGACCAGGTGCTCCCAACCCACATCTTCTGTACGGAAAAGCACGTACGTGGCGTCCGGAGCTGTCCCCATGTAGTGCTGACCGCCTGGTGTATCCAAATGGCCCGCCATGGTCGACAACACCATGGCTCCGTGGTAATGCTCTTCATAGATAAAGGGGGAGATGGCCCCTCCGTTGGGGAAGTTCCCTCCAATCTGGATCAGACCCGCGTTGCGGGCACGGTCAAAGGCAGGATTGGTATCGACCCGGTCAAATCCACTGTCTAAAACCCCGACCATCATGCCCGCTCCACGGTGCCCCAGCCCGTGAACAAGGTCCACCTTAAGTTGCCGGGCTTGGGTCCAAGCGGCGCCGTAGGCCGTTGGGCCACTCTGATAAACATCCTGTCCCACAGACCGGGGCTGAGGCTGTGCAATAGGTGGGGCCATATCGCGGTACCACCGCGTGCGCTTGACTTCTGCCACCCCGTCTAACTGCGCGATGTCTTGAAGCACCCCTGCCATGCCTGCCGAATCGAGCAGGTTGGTATCCAGTTGGATCACCATGCCATTCAACCATTTGCTGCGGTGCAACAAGGCAACGGAGGGCCCCTGTTCTGTGTCGCCAACAGAGAGCACGTCAGCGATGCGGTCTGCTGGCACAGGCAAGTCCAATGAGTCCAACGGTATGCCCTGACGGTTCCGGCGCTCCAGGGCCCTTGGTGAGAGGAGCAGTGCCCCTGCTTCAGGACTGTTCAGGTCGATCCCGCCTCCGGTCTTGTCTGCAAAACCAACCCAATGGTGCAGCGGAGCAACCTGCGTGTAGCAAGTCCCGACCCATCCAATACACAGGATGGAAAAGGTCCAACGGATGGCGAGAAAAGGAGGGGGCAGCAGGTTCATTCTTCGGTTGCAGTCAGTTTGCCCAAGGTCCAACGTTCCGTGCGAATGCGTTCGCCTTGCTCGTCAAAATAGCGCCAAGTGCCGTCTTTCACCCCTGCTGTGTACTCGCCCAGCTCCTTCATGGGCTGGTTTCGAAGTTCCTGTCTCATGGGCGTTTCACCTCCAGGGCGACCGCCACCTGGCATGGGAGGTCCGCCTGCTGGGGCGCCCGCTTCCGCGGGTACCATGACCCATTCGCCCAAGTCGTGCCAAGAAGTGAAAGGTCCATCAAGATTGCCATGGGCGTATCGGCCCACCCATTCCGGACGTCCACTGGGATAGGTGGCCTCGAACTCCCCATTCTGAGGCTGCTCTGAAGCCACCCTACCTCCTTCATAAGTGATCAAAGAGCGCACCTTTCCATTGGGGTTATACAAGGTCCATTCCCCAATGGGTACACCATTGTCGTAATTCCCTCTGCTCAAGGGCACCCCTTTGTCTTGCATGACCACAGCTTCACCGTGGCGCTCTCCCTCCCTCCAGATTTCTTCGGTTCGTGCCGTGCCTTCGCGGTCATACCCCTTCCAAAGGCCCGATTTCTTGCCGGCATGGTAATGCCCTTCCTCCAAAAGGTTGCCGTTGGGGTGGAAGGATTGATAAACGCCATCCAGCGCATTTTCTGTGTAGTGCTCTACGATGCGGACTCGGCCTTGCTTGTCGAGAGCCTTCCAGGTGCCGGTTTTGAGTTGCGTCCATTCTCCGTCCACTTTTACGGTGCGGTATTGGCCGCGGTGGGAAGGGGATCCATCTTCTCGGTAGAGAGTGGCTTCTGCCAAATCGCTCCCTTCGAGGTGGTCGACTTCACTGAGGACGCGACCGTTTTCTCTGAAGAAGGTGAAGTGGTTGACGGGTTTGCTGTCCAAAAATGAACCGCTGTAATAGAGTTGGCCATCAGGGTAGACCCTGATCCAGCGTCCTTGCTTGAAGCCATTGGCATCGGTGACATTAAAGTCGTCCCCTGGTTGGCCATCCGGCCACTGGGTCGTGTTGGTGCCGGGCTGGGCAGAAAGCGCTAAAGGGGCCCCTAAAAACAGGGCGGCGGCGAGGTGGAAAGTTGAAACGCGAATCACAAGACCAAATTGGGAACGAACGGCCTACGCTCCACAGTATTCGCTCCCTTACTTTTGCAGACCGATTCACCAACCCAATTTCCACCCTATGATCCAACGTACCAAGGTCACCGTAGTGGGGGCAGGCAATGTGGGCGCCACATGCGCCGATGTGCTCGCTACCCGAGAAGTTTGCAACGAGGTTGTTCTCCTCGACATCAAAGATGGATTTGCCGAGGGCAAGGCCCTCGATATTTGGGAAACCAGCCCTGTCAATAGCTACGACACCCGAACGGTGGGATCGACCAACGACTACAGCAAGACCGCAGGTTCTGATGTTGTGGTCATCACCAGTGGCTTGCCGCGGAAGCCTGGCATGAGCCGTGATGATTTGATCGCGACCAATGCGGGCATCGTGAAGAGTGTCACGGAGCAGATTCTCCCCCACAGCCCTGAGGCCATCATCGTGATTGTATCCAATCCCTTGGATGTCATGACCTATCAAGCATGGAAGACCGCTGGATTGCCTGATCACCGCGTGGTCGGTATGGCCGGTGTTCTCGATACAGCGCGCTACCGCGCCTTCCTCGCGGAAGCTTTGAATGTGAGTCCAAAGGACATTCAGGCCGTTCTCATGGGCGGACACGGGGATACCATGGTGCCACTTCCCCGCTACACCACTGTGAGCGGCATTCCCGTCACAGAAATGATCGATGCAGATGCCTTGGACGCCATCATTCAGCGCACGAAGAAGGGGGGCGGCGAGATTGTTCAGCTCCTTGGAACTTCTGCGTGGTACGCACCAGGTGCTGCAGCGGCACAGATGGTTGAAGCCATTGTCAAGGACCAGAAGCGCATCTTCCCATGTTGCGCGCGTTTGACGGGGCAGTATGGATTGAATGACATGTACCTCGGAGTTCCCGTTAAGTTGGGGGCCAAGGGTGTCGAAGAAATCATCGAGCTCGAACTCAACGAAGAGGAAATGGCGTTGCTCCACGAGAGCGCAAAGGCCGTCAAGGAAGTCGCAGACTTGCTCGATGGCATGGGCGTCTAAGCTCCTTTACATCAAGGGTCAATAATGACCAACCGGCGGGCGCCTTTTCCTTTGGAGAGGGCGCCCGTTTGGTTGTCCTCCCCATAGGATGGAATCACCAAGTAAGTGCCGGCATTCCACGACGCGGGCCATTGCACCGCACCGCGGTGCGCAGTGAGTCTGCCCATCCGGCGCCCAGTTAAATCCAGGACGATAACAGCGGGCGACGGCACCGTGAGCAGTTCCCCAGCGCGCAGGGGATTGGGATACGGTTGCCAGCCTTGGGTGGGAGGTTCCAAATGGTCGATGACGTTGATGACATCGGGTGTGCATCCGAGGAGCGCGGGCTCCAATGCATGCCCGTTCCACAGGGTCAGGCCTCCATTGCGCACCCCAACAACAAGGTCGTAGGTGCCATCGGCGTCGAGATCGCCCAAAGCCGGTGCGGCAAATTCGCCCTCGTAGAGGCCCAGCCACTGGTCCGTGACCTCCGTCCATTCTGCTTCAGGCTCCTCCATGGGCGAGGGGGGAAAGGCATACAGTTGCAAATGGCCCAATTCATTGCCGATGACCAAGGTCAGGCCAGAGTCCGTTGGCCAAACAGCAGGAACAGGAAAACCATTGATGCCGAGAAGGTTGTCCGCATCGACTTGGCCTGCAGCTGCGGTCAAAAAAGTGAAGCTGGGGGCATTGACACTGCCGGTATTTTCGAAGAGGCTGAGCCCGCCGTTTTTCTCCCCGACGAGCAGGTCCAAGTCCCCGTCGCCATCGAGGTCATAGAGACAAGGTGTCGCAAATTGTCCCACGTCGATGGCCGTTCCAGCAGCGTCGGGCATAGAAGCTTCGGTCAACACCAAGGCCATGTCCTCTCCCAAGTCTGCGGTGTTCTCCCAACGGTGTAGGTTGCCCAATTCATCGCCCAAGATGAGGTCATCATCACCGTCCCCATCGAGGTCGCCAAAAGCCAGAGCCACGCTCTCCAAGCTGTAATCGGACAGGGCAAGCCAATTCGTGTCAAGCTGCTCAAAAGCAGGTGCCGTGGTTGAGCCTACGTTGCGAAAGCGCGCCAGGAGCGCGGGGGTGTTGCCAGGGCCTAAATAGCGTTCCTTGTTGGCCACCACCATGTCCAAATCACCATCGCCGTCAAAGTCGGTGAAAGCAGGAAAGGCGCCCCTGCCCAAATCAATCATGTCTTCTTGTAAAAAGGCCTTGGTGCTGAGCGTCCATTCGGGCGCGGACTCAGAACCGGTGTTGCGGTAGAACCAGCTTCCATGCCGTCCGTCGATTTCAAAGGTGATGTTGGGGGCCACTATGAGATCGCGCACCCCATCTTGGTCTGCGTCCAAGTGATAGGCGGCAGGGAACTTTTGAATGTCGAGCGTGTCTCCATCACCCAGGTCAGCGGGCCAGTGGTTCGTCGTAAACATGGTGCTGTCTTGACCATCGACGGCATCGGTCATGTAGCAGGCGACAAACTGATTGTAGGAAACATCACCCAGGAGTAGATCCAGGTGACCATCACCATCCAATTCAAGCAATGCGGTGGTTCCTCCTGCGTGACGCATGGTCGATGCCCCCTCTGCATTGCCTTCCGCGGCGCGCGGATCGGCCACATTGAAATCGCATTCGTGCTCTGCTCCAATAAACACAGTGTTGTCTTCGGAGGCTTCATCGAGCATACCAAAGCACCGGTTGGTTACATCCCAAATCAGGGTGTCGCCACAGCCTACCGATCCGGGAGTGGCTCCGCGTCCTGTATAGCTGTACAACGTAGATGACGTTTCTGTCCAGGTGACCATATCCAGGTCACCATCGCCATCAAAGTCACCCAATGCGGGAATGTCAGTGTTGAGGCACACCATAGGCAGTTCCTGCGCTCCAGAGCCAAAGTCCCAGTTTGCTACAGCGTTAGATGTTGGGGCGTTGGGGTACTGGGTGAATCCCGCTTCGAAGGCCCCATTCCAGATGCGCAGGCCGCTCTGGCTGTTGGCAAAGAGGTCCATCACGCCGTCGCAATTGGCATCTCGCAAGAGCACCCAGTTCCGCAAGCCTTCCGGAAACGCACTGCGCCAATCGGGGCGGTGGAAATAGGTCAGTGGGGCTTCGGGTGCATCAGATACACAGCCTTGAAACGCTAGAATGCGGTGGCCTTCGCGGTCAAAAATAAACAGGTCGCCCACGCCATCTCCATCGAGGTCGGCCTCTGAAAACTGAGGAGCAGACAATCCTCCTGTCCAAGGGTTGGTCATCATGCTCCCGTCGACGCCCCAGACGGGCACAGTATCCCACCGTTGGTATCCCCATTCTTGCGCAGAAACTTGAGGCGAAAAAGCAGCCAAAGTGAGCACAATAGCCAATATCAAAGGGGTGGGAAGAAAGTTCATGGCGACTTCAAAGGATTCTTATGCGAACTATTGGTTTAACCTGATGAGGGAGGAGTGGTTGCGTGCAGGCAGTGGACAGCGGTTTCCACCCCCCTTACCTGACACTTACGCAAAACGTGACACCCCTTGCAGAGCCCCGGTCAGTTCCACTGAATGTCTTCGGCCATTCCAATGACGGGAATGACCAATCCTCCGTCGGTTTCGACTTCTCGTCCCATGAGGCGTGCGCCCCCGCAGACGAGTTCACCCTTATCGTTTTTCTCGATAGAGACCATCGCTCCATTGAGGTTTTCATAAATGCCCTCCAGCATTTTTGGTCCTTCAATACCTATGATCACATGGGCTTTTACAAAGCGGTCCAAAGCTTCTTCCTGACCCTCTTCAAGAATGCCTTTCCAATCAGCGTTCTGGGTGAACGATTCATCTTGGGGAACAAGGATGGCGTGCCCGCTTCCATGCACGGCCCTGGCGATGGTAGACTTACCCACCAAGCGCTCGAAATATTGGGTCTCAGGACTGGTCACGATGTAGCGCCAAGGACTCACGGTGCTGTACGGCGCGTTGAGCTCTTCAGCAGTGTATGCCTTCCGCTTTGAGCTGGCCGTGGTTTTCGGCTTTTCAATGGATGCGGATTCCTCTTGTTGGGCGCTTTCTTGAGGCGCGGAATCTCCGGAACAGCTGGCGAGCAGAAAAGGGAGGGCAATCAATGGGAACAGTCGCGAAATCATGGGAGAGGGGGAAATGATGTTGTAGCACCAAAGATGAGGTGGGCGCGGGTTTTCTTTGCGTGCAAAATACTCCGTCATGAAAGAAAGAGCCACAGCCCTTATGCACATCCGCAGTGCAGGATTCCTGATGGTGTTGGGCATCGTTGCCGGCGCTTTTGGGGCACATGCTTTGGAGGGGGTATTGGACGAGCGGGGCATGGCGTCTTTTGAGACGGCATCGCGCTATGCGCTCCTGATGGGAGCAGCGTTGACCGGAGCGTGGGCCACTGGGGAACACCGTGGCCTGGCCTGGGTGCAGTGCGGCGCATGGTTATTTTCTGTCAGCATCTTTCTTTTGGTAGCCGACCGTTACTGGAGCTGGGGTTATTCGGATGTGTGGGGGCCTGTCACGCCATTGGGAGGAACATTGATGATAGTGGGGTGGCTCTTGTGGATGATTCGATTCGGAAAGAGGGGGTGAGGCAGTAATAAATACAGGATTTTTCTGATAGGGACCCTCCTGCTCAAACGCACTTGATGCGATATCTTTGGCCCAGGCAAGCAATGATCTGCCTCACATCATGGTACACCAAGGAAACACCCCTTTCCACCCCAATCTGAATAAGATTGGATTGCGCAGAGCTCGCAACATATGGTGGAATCTTCCCCCAGCACGCCTCATTGAGAGGACGTTGCTCGCAGGCGAAGGCAAACTGACTTCTACTGGCGCTCTCGCCGTCGAGACTGGCCGATATACAGGCCGAAGTCCACTGGATCGATTTATTGTCAAAGACGACGCGACCCGAGAGGAGGTGTGGTGGGGAGACATGAATCAGCCCATTGAGTCCGAACAAGCCATGCGCCTGCATGCCGATATGATGAAGTACATCGATGGCAAAGGCCTGTACGTTCGCGACGCATTTATAGGAGCGGACGCTGAATTCCGGAAAGGTGTGCGTGTCATGACGGAGAAGGCTTGGTCCAATCTGTTTGCTTTCAATATGTTCATTCGGCCGACAGCCCAGGAGGTTGGCACTTTTGATCCAGACTGGCATGTGGTCTGTGCGCCAGGGTTTATGGCCGATCCAGAAAGGCATGGGACTCGCCAAGCCAATTTTGCCATTCTCGATTTCACCCATCGCCGCGTACTGATTGGAGGAACAGGGTATACAGGTGAAATCAAAAAAGGCATGTTCAGTGCCATGAACTTCCTCCTTCCTACGGAGTCCAACGTCTTGCCCATGCATTGCTCTGCCAACGAGGGGGCTGATGGTACAACGGCGGTGTTCTTCGGTCTTTCGGGAACGGGAAAGACCACGTTGTCAAGTGATCCCCTGCGCAAATTGATCGGAGATGATGAACATGGCTGGGGTCCTCAAGGAATTTTCAATTTTGAGGGCGGATGCTACGCCAAGACCATCGATTTGGATCCTGCCCGCGAACCTGACATCCATGCGGCGATCCATCACGGAGCGATGCTGGAAAACATTGGTTTCGAAGCAGACGGTGTAACACCAGACTATGCAGATGCTCAAACGACGCAAAACACCCGCGTCAGTTATCCCATTTCCCACATTCAAGGCGCCAAGCCTTCTGGAAAGGGGGGGCACCCAGAGCACATTTTCTTTTTGACCTGCGATGCTTTTGGCGTTTTGCCACCGCTCGCTCGCTTGGATACGCCAACGGCGATGTACCATTTCATTAGCGGCTACACTGCAAAAGTGGCGGGAACGGAATTTGGTGTCGACGAGCCCAAGGCGGTCTTTAGTGCGTGCTTCGGTGCCCCCTTTTTGCCGCTGCATCCAGGTCGCTATGCCGATATGCTCGGAGAGCGCATGGCAGCTCATGGGGCTAAGGTGTGGTTGGTCAATACCGGTTGGACCGGAGGCCCCCACGGCGAGGGCCACCGGATGCGGCTTAAGGATACGCGGGCTTTGCTCGACGCGGTATTGAATGGAAGCATGGATGATGCGCCATTCCGCCGCTGCGAGCGGTTTGGATGGGAGGTGCCTTTGAGTGCGCCAGATGTAGACGATAACCTGCTCGACCCTCGCAATACGTGGGCCGATCACAATGCATTCGATGCCAAGGCTGACTTGCTGGCTGACCGCTTTAACGCCAACTTTTTGCAGTTTGCAGCTGGTGTGACGGAGTCGGTGCGTGAAGCCGCCCCCAAAGTCATGGCCTACGTCAGCTGACCACGCAGTGTGAATGATGTTTGAAAACCTGGGGTGCACCATCCCGGGTCATGGCTTTCTTTGTCTTCATGCGTCGATTCTACGCTCCAAATATTCAACCCGGCCCGCATACGCTAGGGCCAGACGAAGCGCGCCACCTCGTTCAGGTGTTGCGGGCGCGTTTGGGTGACTCAGTGGAATTGGCGGATGGCCGCGGCGCTGTCTTTCCTGCCGAAGTGGTCTCAATGGGAAAGCGAGAAGCAC
>CAJQJX010000024.1 GCA_905478795.1 uncultured Flavobacteriales bacterium | reverse complement strand
AACTGGTGTTCGAGGTGGAGCTGCTGATGGTCCTGGCCGTAGTTGTCGACCTCGTCCTCATAGGTGTAGTAGTTGGCTTGGCGCCTGTACTTGATCAGATCGTCGATCTGGCCCTGGCTGTAGCCGTTGGCGTCGCCCCAGGCCTGAATGTCCTCGGCGCTCCCGTCCAGGGCCACCTCCGGGACGCCCCACCAGCTCTGGTAGGTGCGCTCGCGGCCGCTCAGGATCGTGTAGGTCATGGAACCGCCATCCCAGGCGCGGTTCAGGCCGAGTTGGAAGCTGTTGAGGTCGCTTGAAGCGCGGTCGACCCAACCGTCGCTCATGACGGTGCTGACCCGGCCTTCGGCTGCCCAGCCGCTGGCACTGCGGCCGGTATTCCACGCGAGGTTGGTGCGGAAGGTGTTGAAGCTGCCGCCACCCACCATCATGGAGCCACCGGCCTCTTCGGCGATGTTGAGGGTGTTCAGCGAAATGGTCGCCCCGAAGGCCCCCGCCCCGAGCGTCGACGTGCCCACGCCGCGTTGCACCTGAATGTCATCGGTGCCGCTGGCCAGGTCAGGCATATTGACCCAGAACACCGCCTGCGACTCGCTGTCGTTGATCGGAATGCCGTTGAGGGTGACATTGATTCGGGTCGGATCCGTTCCACGGATGCGCAGACCGGTATAGCCCACGCCAGCCCCAGCATCAGAGGTCACAACCACAGAAGGCGTGTACCTCAGGATATAGGGCAAATCCTGTCCGGTATTCCGGTTGGAAATCTCCTCGGCATTGAGGGTTTCGGCAGCAAATGGAGCCCGTTCTGTGGCCCGCACCGCCGTGACAGCAGCAGGCTCAAGGAAGCGAAACAACGTGTCCGACAGAACCGCCGAATCCGCTGATTGAGCAGCTGAACAAAGGGGCAACAAGACGGCAAGAAAAAGAAGGGTATGGCGCATGGTGTGTTCGTTGTTGTGCCACACAGGAATCCGTTGGACGGACCCCACCGCGCCTGCGGTGTTCGCTTCCTTCCCGGCATGACCCGGGCAGGTTCGAGGGTATGATCTCAGCCTTTCGGCACCCCTGCGGACAAGGACAAAACTACTCACCGCATCGATATGTTCAACAAGGCAAACCGTCACGGCACCAAAACCCCAGCAGCCAACAACCGCCGCACTCGGTATCTTTGACCCATGGACGATCGCGCGCGACAGCAAGCCATGGACTGGGCCCTCAATGCCGCAAGAAAGGCCGGTCAATTGCTTGTTGAGCTCGCGGCCAAGCCCTTGGAGGTTGAAACCAAGAAAGACGGCTCTTCGGTCACCAACGCCGATTACGCGAGCCACAAAATCATCGGGTCGGAACTCGCAGCCTCGGGCTGGCCCGTCATCAGTGAAGAGGGCGTCCGCCGTCCGCTCAGCGAACGCCAATCTTGGGAACGGTTTTGGCTGGTAGACCCCCTCGACGGTACCAGCTCTTTTATTCGGATGCGGGCCGGCTATGCAGTCAACATTGCCCTCATTGAGCACGATGGCAAGGACTGGGTACCCATTCTCGGTGTCGTGGCCTTGCCCGATCTCAACGAGATCTACTACGGAGGCAACGGCTTGGGCGTATTCAAGGACAAGCTGTCCGGGTCCAACAAGCCACCCCGAAACATCCGGGCCGACGAAGACGCCTCACCGCCGTTCCAATTGCTGATCAGCTGGAACGAAAGTGGCACAGTGAATGACCTCGTCGCCGATGCTGTGGACCCTACCCAAGTGCGGATGCGGCCGATTTCAGGTGCGCGCAAGTTCTGCTTGGTTGCAGAAGGAAAGGCCGAGATCCACGCCCGCTCCACCGGATATTTTGAGTGGGACTGCGCCGCCGGTGATGCCCTCTTCCGCGCGCAAGGCATGGCGGTGTGCGACCTCATCACAGGCCGTCCTTTGAGCTACAACGGACCCACCCTACGCGTCGGTGGACTCATCGCCTGCCGCTTACCACAAGGCAACCCCGACACCCCTTCAGCCTGATCGCAGCGCACCAAAAGGGTCAGCCCATTCGCGATCCCAGCACCCCATCATGAAGGCCATGTGGCCGCTTCGAATCCCAGGGTCAGGCCCCCGCTTTCAGACCCCGCCTTCGCGCTGGCCTCCCGCACGGTAAGGGCCCTCATCGAACTCCTCCACCATGTTGCAATAATTGCGGTAGCGCTCGTCATCCACCGCCCCCGTCTCCAGCCCTTTGCGGACCGCACAACCGGGCTCATTGAGGTGCCGACAGTTGTGGAACTTGCAATTCGGAAGGAGTCGGAACATCTCAGGGAAATGATGGTGCAACGTCTCCTTCTCGATGCGCACAAGACCAAAGCCTTTGATGCCCGGCGTATCGATGATAAACCCACCCGGCGCATCCGGAATCGGGAACATCTCGGCGAACGTGGTGGTGTGCTTGCCCTTATCGTGAACGTCGGACACCTCTGCCGTCTTCTGCTCGAGGCCAGGAATCAAGGCGTTGAGCAAGGTCGATTTGCCCACTCCGCTGTGCCCGCTGACCAAATGGATGCCACTGTTCATCCTCTGGCGCACCTCATCGAGCCCTATGCCCTCCTTTGCAGAAATCGGCAAGCACTCGTAACCGGCCTCGCTGTACATCGTCATCCACGAAGCCAACAGCTCCTCTGCCTCTTCACCGAGCTGCAACAGCACATCCACCTTGTTGAACAGCAATGTCGTTGGGACTCCGTAAGCCTCGGCCGTCACCAAAAACCGGTCAACGAAACCACTAGATGTCGCTGGCTCAACCAGCGTAACCACCAGCCAAGCCCGGTCCACATTCGACGCCACGACGTGGGCCTCGTGGCTCAAGTTCACACTCCGGCGGATGATGCGGTTGCGGCGCGGTGCAATCTCCGTGATCACGCCGGTGCCGTCCTCCTCCTCGGTCCAAGTCACCCCATCCCCCACGGCCACCGGGTTGGTCGTCCGCAAGCCCTCCATCCTAAACTTTCCGCGCAGCCGACATTCAACGCGCCGGCCTTCAGGCGTTTGAACATCGACCCATTTTCCGGTTGATCGAAATACGGTTCCTGTGTGTTTTTCCTCCACGCCTGCAAGTTCGCTGAAATCCCCACATCCTAACTTGCGGACTCATGCTTCTCGAGGTTTCAGGCATCACCAAGAAATTCGGCCCGCAAAAAGCGCTGGATAACGTCACCCTGTCGGTCCCCCGCGGGCAAGTCGTGGGACTCCTTGGCCCCAATGGGGCGGGCAAGTCCACCCTCATGCGTTCCATCTTGGGCTACCTGCCCACAGACGCGGGCACCGTGACCTTGGACGGTCAGGACGTTCGCAATGGAAACGACGCCTTGAAAGGGCGCATGGGCTACCTGCCCGAACACAACCCGCTCTACCAAGAGATGTATGTCCGTGAATTCTTGGACTTCATCGCGGGGCTGCACAACGTCAAGGGCCGCGCTGCAAGGGCCGCCAAGGTCGAAGCCACCATAGAACGCGTGGGCCTGACGCCCGAAGCACACAAACCCATCGCCGCATTGTCCAAGGGCTACCGTCAGCGCGTAGGCCTGGCGCAAGCGATTCTCCACGACCCCGAATTGCTCATCCTCGACGAGCCCACCTCCGGCCTCGACCCGCTTCAGCTCAAGGACATCCGCACCCTCATCAAGTCCTTTGGCCAGGAGCGCACGGTCATCCTCTCAACCCACATCATGCAAGAGGTCGAAGCCATGTGCGACCGCGTCATCATGATCAAGCAAGGCCGCATCGTCACCGACGCCCCCCTCAAGGACATCCTCGCCCAAGGCGGCCTCGAAGAGACCTTCAACACCCTCGCCGGCTGATCGGCACACGATCTTGCCTGCCGCGGCTCCCGGCATTTCAAATTTTCAATGCACCTTACCGTCACGGTGCCCTGTACAGACCATCCCCTGGGCATGACTTTCCATGACCCGATTTAGATTGCTCCACGCCTTGATGGCACTCGCTGCATGCGCTGTGCTTTCGAATGACACCCTGGCCCAACCCGTGAACGTGGTGGAGAACCCCTTGACGGGCAGAACTTGGATGGACCGGAACCTCGGGGCTTCTCAAGTGGCGACCTCGCCCACCGATACAGCGGCCTATGGCGACCTCTATCAGTGGGGACGCAGTGCCGACGGCCATCAATTGCGCAGTTCTTCTGCCCTTTCAGAGTTGGCAAACAGCGCCACGCCTGGCCACAGCCAGTTCATTCTCGCGGAATCAGATTGGATGTCCACCCCCGACAATGCCCTTTGGCAGGGGGTCGACGGTGTCAACAATCCCTGCCCCAGCGGTTTCCGCCTTCCCACGGAAGCCGAATGGGAAGCAGAGCTGGCCACATGGACGTCTGCCGACGCCAACGGCGCCTTTGCGTCCCCCTTGAAATTGACGCTCGCCGGAGCGCGCAGCCGGATGAGCGGTGCGATTGGAAACGTGGGCACTTTTGTCGGCTACCGCACCAGCAACGCTGACGAAACGGGAACCCGGAACTTGGGCATCAGCAGTGACGCGGCCTTCATGGGCACCCGCCAAAAGGCAGACGGCAATTGCGTGCGGTGCATCCTCGATGCCACAGCGGGAACGGGCGCCCTCGGCCAGCCCCATTGGAAGCTGTACCCCAACCCTTCAGAGGGCTCGGTCTTTCTCCAAGGACCCGCAGCGGGTGTCCCATTCTACGTCCATAACCTCCACGGACAATGCGTGCTCACAGGGCTGACCCAAGAAGGCATCACCACATTGTCCTTAGACGGCCTTGAACCCGGGGTGTACCTGCTCAACACCGAGCAAACACCATTCTACTCGCGCTTCGTCAAGCAATAAGCCGGGTTACCCACTTTGTGTTGCGGATTGAAACCTGGACCTCAAGGCTACCATGAGCAATGCCAACAAGTAAATTTCAGTCCTGATTCACCATCATCTGCATTGCCCTAAATGCTCTTCAACAGCCCTGAATTTCTGGTCTTTCTGCCGATTGTATTCGGGCTGTATTGGTTCGTGACGCACCGCCACCTGCGGGCGCAGAACCTCCTGCTGCTGGTCGCCTCATACATCTTCTACGGCTGGTGGGACTGGCGCTTCCTCGGGCTCATCGCCCTCTCCACCCTCGTCGACTATTTCGTCGGCATCCGCATTGAAGAGGCCGATGACCGGCAGCGGAAGAAACGCTGGCTGTGGGTCTCCCTCGCCGTCAACCTCGGCATCCTCGCCTACTTCAAGTACGCCAACTTCTTTATCGAGAACTGGATCACCGCCTGGGACGGCCTTGGCGTCACCATGCACGCTTCCACCCTCCAGGTCATCCTGCCCGTCGGCATCTCCTTCTACACCTTCCAGACCCTATCCTATTCCATCGACATCTATCGGGGCAACCTCAAGGCCACCCGTGACCCTGTGGCCTTCGCCGCCTTCGTCTCCTTCTTTCCCCAGCTCGTCGCTGGACCCATCGAGCGCGCCACCAACCTGCTGCCACAGATTACCTCACCCCGCAAATTCACCTACGAGCAGGGGCGCGACGGCATGCGCCTCATCCTCTGGGGCATGTTCAAGAAGGTTGTCGTCGCCGATTCCTGCGCGCCCTACGTCGACATGTGTTTCGACAACCCCGAGGCTTTCTCCGGCGCCACCCTCATCCTCGGCGCCATCCTCTTCTCCTTCCAGATCTACGGGGACTTCTCCGGGTACTCCGACATCGCCATCGGCACCGCCAAGCTCTTTGGCTTCGAGCTGATGACCAACTTCAAGTTCCCCTACTTCTCCCGCGACATCGCCGAGTTCTGGAGGCGTTGGCACATCTCACTCTCCACCTGGTTCCGGGACTACCTCTATATCCCCCTCGGCGGGTCCCGCGTCTCCAAGCCCAAAGCCATCCGCAACGTCTTCATCATCTTCCTCGTCTCCGGGTTCTGGCACGGAGCCAACTGGACCTTCATCGTCTGGGGCGGCATTCACGCCCTCCTCTTCATCCCGCTCTTTCTGCGCGGAACTAACCGCAAAAACACCACCTCCATCGTCGCCGAGGGCCGGTGGCTGCCCTCGCCGCGCGAAATCCTTCAGATGGGATGGACATTCACCGCTGTCACCATTGCATGGGTGTTTTTCAGGGCGGATGACATTCAACAAGCTGGGCAGTATCTCCTTCAATGCATGGAGTTTTCGGGCAAAAATCATTCGTTAAAAATGACCATCGGAGCGCTCGCCAGGGTAAGTGTTTTTGTTACTGGGGACTGGCTCCTGAGGAGCAACCAACTCTTCCCAGAAAGTCGTCTTTTAAGACGAATGGTCTATACTGCCATTTCC